>DASUOY010000486.1:0-4387 GCA_036276395.1 Pseudomonas sp. | reverse complement strand
ACTGCACCGATGTGGCGAAGATGATCCAGGCGCCGATCCTGCACGTGAACGGTGATGACCCGGAAGCGGTGCTGTTCGTTACCCAGCTGGCTGTCGATTACCGTATGCAGTACAAGCGTGACGTGGTCATCGACCTGGTCTGCTACCGCCGTCGCGGCCACAATGAGGCCGACGAGCCGAACGGCACTCAGCCGATCATGTATCAGCAGATCGGCAAGCAGCGCACCACCCGCGAGCTGTATGCCGAAGCTCTGACCAACGCCGTACGCCACTCGGTGGACGATGTGCAGGCCAAGATCGACGACTACCGCACTGCCCTGGATAACGGTCAGCACGTGGTCAAGAGCCTGGTCAAGGAGCCGAACAAGGAGCTGTTCGTCGACTGGCGTCCGTATCTGGGCCATACCTGGACCGCGCGTCACGACACCAGCTTCGAGCTGAAAACCCTGCAGGAACTGTCCAACAAGCTGTTGGAAATTCCGGAAGGTTTCGTGGTCCAGCGCCAGGTGGCGAAGATCCTCGAAGACCGCCAGAAGATGAGCGCAGGCGCGCTGCCGATCAACTGGGGCTACGCCGAAACCATGGCCTACGCCACCCTGTTGTTCGAAGGCCACCCGATCCGCATGACCGGCCAGGACATCGGCCGCGGCACCTTCTCGCACCGTCACGCGGTGCTGCACAACCAGAAGGACGCCAGCTCTTTCGTGCCGTTGAAGAACCTCTATGAGGGGCAGCCGAAGTTCGACCTGTACGACTCCTTCCTCTCGGAAGAGGCGGTACTGGCGTTTGAGTACGGCTATGCCACCACCCAGCCCAATGCGCTGGTGATCTGGGAAGCCCAGTTCGGCGACTTCGCCAACGGCGCCCAGGTGGTATTCGACCAGTTCATCTCCAGTGGCGAGCATAAGTGGGGACGTCTGTGCGGTCTGACCATGCTGTTGCCGCACGGCTATGAAGGGCAGGGGCCTGAGCACAGCTCGGCGCGTCTGGAGCGTTATCTGCAACTGTGCGCCGAGCACAATATGCAGGTGTGCGTACCAACCACCCCGGCGCAGATCTACCATCTGCTGCGTCGCCAGGTGATCCGCCCGCTGCGTAAGCCCTTGGTCGTATTGACGCCCAAGTCGCTGCTGCGCCACAAATTGGCCATCTCGACCCTGGAAGATCTGGCCGAAGGCTCGTTCCAGACCGTGATTCCGGAGCTCGATGCCCTGGATCCGAAGAAGGTCGAGCGCCTGATCCTGTGCAGCGGCAAGGTCTACTACGACTTGCTGGAAAAACGCCGCAACGAAGGTCGCGAAGATATCGCCATCGTGCGTATCGAACAGCTCTATCCGTTCCCGGAAGAGGATCTGGCCGAAGCCCTGGCTCCGTTCAAGAACCTCAAGCACATCGTCTGGTGTCAGGAAGAGCCGATGAACCAGGGCGCCTGGTATTGCAGCCAGCACCACATGCGTCGCGTGGCGACAGCGCACAAGAAAGCGCTGTTCCTCGAGTACGCCGGTCGTGAAGCTTCTGCCGCTCCGGCTTGTGGTTACGCCTCGATGCACGCGGAACAGCAGGAAAAACTCCTGCAGGACGCCTTTACTGTTTAACGCCTTCGCGCAACAGGCGGCCGTTTGAGGCCGCCTCGTAGAAGAAACCGAATTTAAGGAATCACGAACAATGGCTATCGAGATCAAAGCCCCTACCTTCCCGGAATCGGTTGCCGATGGCACCGTGGCTACCTGGCACAAGAAGCCGGGCGATGCGGTCAAGCGCGACGAGCTGATCGTCGACATCGAGACCGACAAGGTAGTGATTGAAGTATTGGCCGAGGCCGACGGCGTCCTCGCCCAGATCATCAAGAACGAAGGCGACACCGTACTCAGCAATGAACTGCTGGGCACCCTGAGCGAAGGTGGTGCTGCTGCCGCTGCCCCGGCCGCCGCAGCTGCTCCGGCAGTTGCCGCGCAAGCCGCCGCGCCTGCCGCAGCTGGCGACGACGCCATCCTGTCGCCGGCTGCACGCAAGATTGCCGAAGAAAATGGCATCGATTCGAACAGCATCGCTGGCACCGGTAAAGGTGGTCGCGTTACTAAAGAAGACGTGGTTGCCGCTGTCGAAGCCAAGAAGAACGCGCCGGCTGCTGCCGCCAAGCCTGCCGCGCCTGCTGCTGCCGCACCGGTATTCGCCACCGGCGACCGTACCGAGAAGCGTGTGCCGATGACCCGTCTGCGCGCCAAGATCGCCGAGCGTCTGGTCGAAGCACAGTCTTCCATGGCCATGCTGACCACCTTCAACGAAGTCGACATGACCGAAGTCATGGCCCTGCGCTCGAAGTACAAGGATCTGTTCGAGAAGACCCACAACGGCGTGCGCCTGGGCTTTATGTCGTTCTTCGTCAAGGCCGCTACCGAAGCGCTGAAACGGTTCCCGGCAGTCAACGCCTCGATCGACGGTACCGACATCGTTTACCACGGCTACGCCGACATCGGTGTTGCCGTGTCCAGCGACCGTGGCCTGGTGGTACCTGTGCTGCGTAACGCCGAGCTGATGAGCCTGGCAGAAATCGAAAACGGCATCGCCACCTTCGGCAAGAAAGCCAAAGACGGCAAGCTGTCGATCGAAGAAATGACCGGCGGCACCTTCACCATCACTAACGGTGGTACCTTCGGTTCGATGATGTCGACCCCGATCGTCAACCCACCGCAAGCCGCCATCCTGGGGATGCACAACATCATCCAGCGTCCGATGGCAGTAAATGGTCAGGTGGTTATCCGTCCGATGATGTACCTGGCGTTGTCCTACGACCACCGCCTGATTGATGGTAAGGAAGCCGTGACCTTCCTAGTGACCATCAAAAACTTGCTGGAAGACCCGGCGCGTCTGCTGCTGGATATCTAAAAGCCAGTTTCTCCCACGGCGGCCCTGTAGCCAGGGCCGTCCGGTTTATTCGAGAAGGAATACGTTATGACCCAGAAATTCGACGTGGTAGTCATCGGTGCCGGCCCTGGTGGCTATGTAGCCGCCATCAAAGCAGCTCAGCTTGGTCTGAAGACTGCCTGCATCGAGAAGTACCAGGATAAAGAGGGCAAGACCGCCCTCGGTGGTACCTGCCTGAACGTCGGTTGCATTCCGTCCAAGGCGCTGCTGGACAGCTCCTGGAAGTACCATGAAGCCAAAGAAGGCTTCGCCATCCACGGTATCGAAGCCAAAGGCGTGAGCATGGATGTGCCGGCCATGGTGGCGCGCAAGAGCAATATCGTGAAGAACCTCACCGGCGGCGTTGCCACCCTGTTCAAGGCCAATGGCGTGACCCTACTCGAAGGCCACGGCAAGTTGCTGGCGAACAAGCAGGTTGAAGTCACCGCGAAGGACGGCAGCACCCAGATCATCGACGCCGCGAACGTGATTCTCGCCTCCGGCTCCAAGCCGGTGGACATTCCGCCGGCCCCGGTCGATCAGGACGTGATCGTCGATTCCACCGGCGCCCTGGAATTCCAGAGCGTGCCGAAGAAGCTGGGCGTGATCGGTGCCGGCGTAATCGGCCTGGAGCTGGGTTCGGTATGGTCGCGCCTGGGCGCTGAAGTCACCGTGATCGAGGCCCTGGACAAGTTCCTCCCGGCAGCCGACGAGCAGATCGCCAAGGAAGCCCTGAAAACTCTGACCAAGCAGGGGCTGAAAATCCGTCTGGGCGCTCGCGTGACTGGTTCGGAAGTGAAGAAGAAGCAGGTTACCGTCAACTTCACCGACGCCGAAGGCGAGCAGCAGCTGACCTTCGACAAGCTGATCGTGGCCGTGGGCCGTCGCCCGGTGACCACCGATCTGCTGGCCGCCGACAGCGGCGTGGACATGGATGAGCGCGGCTTTATCTATGTCAACGACCAGTGCGCCACCAGCGTGCCGGGCGTTTACGCCATCGGTGACGTGGTGCGCGGCGCCATGCTGGCGCACAAGGCCTCGGAAGAGGGCATCATGGTTGCCGAGCGCATCGCCGGCCACAAGGCCCAGATGAACTACGACCTGATCCCGTCGGTGATCTACACCCACCCGGAAATCGCATGGGTCGGCAAGACCGAGCAGCAGCTCAAGGCCGAAGGCGTTGCGGTCAACGTCGGCACCTTCCCGTTCGCTGCCAGCGGCCGGGCCATGGCGGCCAATGACACCGGCGGCATGGTCAAGGTTATCGCCGATGCCAATACCGACCGCGTACTGGGTGTGCACGTGATTGGCCCGAGCGCGGCCGAGCTGGTACAGCAGGGCGCCATTGGTATGGAGTTCGGCACCAGCGCCGAAGATCTGGGGATGATGGTGTTCTCCCACCCGACCCTGTCCGAAGCGCTGCATGAAGCGGCCCTGGCGGTGAATGGCCATGCCATCCATATCGCCAACCGCAAGAAGCGCT
>DASUOY010000485.1:0-9208 GCA_036276395.1 Pseudomonas sp. | reverse complement strand
AGGCCTCGGCCGAATACCTGCACAGGCCGCAACTGGAAGAGGCGCTGTCGACCAATGAGCATGCCCGCGTCCTGCTGTTGGCGGCGCCGGCCGGTTTCGGCAAAACCAGCGCCCTGGCGGCCCTGGCCCGCGCCCGCACTGATGCAGGCTATGCCGTGGCCTGGCTGTCGCTGGGCCCTGGCGATGACGAGCCGGCACGCTTTCTCCTGCAACTGATCGATGCGCTCGCCCCGCTGGTGCCTGGCCTGGGCGCCGAAGCTCAGGCTTACCTGCAGAACACTATGGGCGTGCCGGTATCGGCGGTGATGGAAAGCCTACTGGTGGACCTGGCGCAACTGGAGCGCCCCTTGCTGCTGGTGCTCGACGATCTGCACCTGATCCAGGATGCCGAGCTGATTGCGGCGCTCAATCGCCTGATCAAGTTCGCCCCGGCCTGTTTCAGCCTGGCCATCGGCAGCCGCTCACAGCCGCCCCTGAGCCTGGCGACCCTACGCGCCAAAGGCCTGCTGGTGGAAATCGGTGAGCAGGAGCTGCGCCTGAACAAGGCGGAAACCCGCGACTATCTTGCCCGCAGCGGCCTGCAACTGGATGCCGTGGCCTTCAACACCCTCTATAACCAGACCGAAGGCTGGATGATTGGCGTGCACCTGGCCAGCCTGTGGCTGCGCAACCAGCCGCAGGACGGCCGGCAGATCGCCGATATGGGCAGCGACCAGGCGGCGGTCGGCGCCTATTTGTTGCGCAGCGTGTTTGAGCAACTGCCGGCGGACAAGCAGGAGCTGCTGCTGGCCCTGGGCGTGGCGCAGCAGCTCAGTGGCGACCTGGCCAATGCCCTCACCGGGCGCCAGGACGGCCAGCGCCTGCTGGAAGAACTGGAAGCCATGCAGCTGTTTCTGCTGCCGCTGGATCGCGGGCGGCAGTGGTATCGCTTTCACAACCTGTTCGCCGAATTTCTCCGCGCGCGCCTCAAGGAGCGCGACCCCGAGCGCTTCAAGCAACTGCATTTCAATGCCAGCCTGTGGTTCACCAACCACCATATGCAGAACCTGGCGATCGAGCATGCCTGCCTCGCCGAAGACCCCGAGATGCTCGCCGCCCTGGTCGACGGTTGTGGCCTGGAGCTGATCAACCGCGGCCAGCTCAACCTGATCTACAAGTGGCGCCAGCACGTACCGGACGAGATTGCCGAGCGCTTCCCGGTGCTGGTTCTGGCCGATGTCTGGACCCGCGCCGCCGAGCTGGGTCTGAACGAGGCCAACCGCATGCTCGACGAGCTGCTGGAACGCTGGGGCGAGGCGAAAAGCAGTGGGCCGTTGAGTGACAAGCTGCTGGCGACCCTGACCATCAAGGCGGTAATCGCCTTGCAGAAGGACGATCTGCAGAGCTGCATCGCCCTGGCCCGGCGCGTCGAGGTGCAACTGGGCCAGCACACGGCGTTCCTCGAAGTGGCGATGCTGATTATCGGCGCCCTGGCCAATGTGATGATTGGCCAGCCGGAGCCGGCCAAGCGCCTGCTGGCGCTGGCCCAGCAGCGCAACCATTTCCTCGAGGGGCGCTACCTGGATATGCAGCTGGCCAATATCGAGGTGCTGCTGTGCCTGGAGCAGGGGCAGATCCGCCAGGCCGAGCTGCTGTTCGCCCAGCTGCGCGCCAAGGTGATTCCCTGGTTCGCGGAAAAATCCCGCGCCCTGGCCCTGCCGACCATTACCGAAGCCCTGATTGCCTATCACCAGGGGCGCCTTCAGGGAATCGAGGAACGCCTGCGCTGGGCGCTGGCCACTGTCGATGTGATCAACCCCATCGACCTCTACGCTCAGGGCATGCTGTGCATGGCCCATGTGCAGCGCATGCAGGACAGCCCCAAGGAGGCCTATGCCAGCCTGGTGCTGATGCAGAACCTGTCGGCGCGCAATCAGTCCTGGCGCTTCTATGCCCAGGCGGTGGCCGATGAGGTGGCGCAGATCCTTCAGGAGCCCGCCGCCGACCGCCTCAAACGCGCCGAGCAGCGCCTGAAAACCGTGGACTGGGCCAAGCTGGCCGAGCACTACCAGCATATGCGCTGCAATCCGGTGCTCTGGGTGCGCGGCCTGACCCGCATCCGCCTGCAGCAGGCGCGCGGCCATTACAGCGAGGCGCTGCATGAGATCACCCAGCTGCGCAGCCTGCTGCTGGATAACTGGCATGGCCTGCAGCGCCTGCGCCTGGACCTGCTGGCGGCGCTCAGCTATCAGCGCCTGGGTTACCAGGAGCGCGCCCAGAGCCTGCTGGTGCAGTGCCTGATCGGCGCCGAGCGCGAAGGGGTGCGTAGCCTGTTTATCGAGGAGGGCGAGGCCATCCGTTTGCTCCTGCAACAGCTTGAAGCGGCCGAACGGCAGCCGGCCCTGCAGGGCTTTATCCGCGGCCTGCTGGCCATCTGGCCGGGGCAGGGCGCGCGGCAATCGCTGGACGCCCTGGACGAAGGCCTGACCGAGCGTGAGCGCGAGGTTATCTGTCTGGCGGCGCAGGGCCTGTCCAATGACGAAATCGGCCAGCAACTGGCCCTGGCCTTGGGCACGGTCAAATGGCACCTGCACAACATCTACGAAAAGCTCAAGGTGCGTAACCGCACGCAAGCCATCCGTCGGGCCCGCGAACTGAGTCTGCTAGAACCATGAACGAACCTCTATTGCCGCGTCTGCGCGCCTTGCCCTTGCTGCGCACCAAGCTGTTTCCCGCCGATTCCGCAGGGCGCCCCTTGCTGGCCCGCACGGCGCTGATCGAGCGCCTGTTCAATGCCCGCGAGCAGCGCCTGATCCTGCTCAGCGCCCCGGCCGGTTTTGGCAAGAGCACCATTCTCAGCCAGTTCCGCCTGCGCTTGCTGGAGGCCGGCGCCCAGGTGGCCTGGTTGTCCTGCGATGAGGCCGACAGTGAGCCGCAACGCCTGCTGCATTACCTGATCGCGGCCATCGCGGCGCAGTTGCCGGGTTTTGGCGAGCATACCGCGCGCCTGCTGCGCGAAGACCTGAGCCTGCCCAACGAGGCCCTGCTCGATTCTTTTATCGCCGACCTGAAGCGTGTGCAGGGCGACCTGTACCTGATCCTGGATGACTTCCACCGGGTCCGGCATGCGGCGCTCGGGCCGTTGATCGATTACTTCGTCAAGCGTCTGCCGGCCAACGTGCGCTTGATCGGCAGTACGCGCTACCAGTCGCGCTTTCTCGACAAGCCGCCTGTGGGGGCCAACTGGATGCTGTGGATTCAGGCCGAGGATCTGCGCCTGACCCGGGCGGAAACCGCCGCCTATTTCCACGAGCTCAAGCAGCTGCAGTTGAGCGCCGAGGAGCTGGACCAGCTGCATGGCCGCACCGAAGGATGGATTACCGCCTTGCACCTGGTGGCCCTGGCGCTGGCGCGGCACCCGGATCGCCGCGAGTTTCTCGCCGGGCTCTCGGGCACCGAACGCAATATCGCCGATTATCTGGCCGAAGACGTGCTCGACAGCCTGCCGCCCGAGCAGCAGCATTTTCTCGACCAGACCTCGGTGCTCGATGAGTTCAATGCCGAGCTGTGCAATGCCCTGACCGGGCGTGGCGATGGCGAGCAGATGCTGCAACGCTTGCAAAAGGAACAGCTGTTTATCATTCCCCTGGATGAGCAGGGCGAGTGGTTCCGTTATCACCACCTGTTCGCCGAGTTTCTCCAGGGCCGCCTGGCGCGGCATGGCGACCCCATTCACCTGCTGCATGCGGCGGCGCGCTGGTGTGAAAGCCATGAGTTGACCGACAAGGCGGTCAAGTACGCCCTGCGTGCCCGCGACTATGCCTTTGCCGCCGAATTGCTGGAGCGCCAGGGCGGTAACCTGATCGCCGGCAACCAGGTCTACGGCATTCTGGCGATCCTCAAGGATGTGCCGGCCGAGGTGATCCGCGAACACCCGGTGTTCCAGATTTTCTATGCCTGGCAGCTGGCTTTCGAGCAGAAATATGCCGACGCCGAGGCCCTGATCGAGGAGGTCAGCACCCGCCTGATGCAGGGCCGCGGCAAGCCGCTGCACTTCGGCTTGGCGGTGTTGCTGGCGGTGGCCCAGTTGCTCAAGGCGCTGGTGTTGCTCTACCAGGACAAGCTGGAAGCCAGCCTCAAGGTTTCCCGCCATTGGCTGAACCTGGTGCCGGAGAACCAGCCGGTGTTTCGCGCCAGCATGGGCTGCATCCAGGCGGCGGCCTACGCCTTGCTCGGCGAGTTTGGCGAGGCGGCCAAATCCATTGCGTTGGCGCGGGAGAATCTGCAACAGGCGGACAGCGAATACCTGCACGCCGTGGTCAGCCTGATCGAGGCGCTGATCTGCAAGGAAATGGGCCAGCCCGAGCGCGGCCGCATCCTCGCCGAAACGGCCCGGGCGCGGGTCGAGCTGGTGTTCGGTCGGCGCAGCCGGGTCGGCGGGCCGTTGGCCCTGGCCTATGCCGACCTGCTCTATGAGCAGGACCGGCATGCCGCCATCCTCGCCGAATTGCCCCTGGCCACCACCTGGCGCGATGTGGCCACGCCCATCGAGCTGATCAGCCGCGGCAAGCTGGTGATGGCCCGCGCGCGTTTTTTTGCCGGTGAAGGCGAGTCGGCCCTGCTGGAACTCGATGAGTGGCTGGAAACCCTGCACGGCCCCGGTTATGAGCGGGTTTACGCCCTGGGCATGAGCTGCAAGGTGCAGTTTCTCCTGTGGTTGCGCCGGCCGAATGAGGCCGAGCGCATCTGCCTGCAGCTGCAACGGCACCTGGCGGTACTGCCGGTTGGTCGCTATAGCGATGCGGAAACCGTGCAGGTGTTGTCCGAGGCGCGCCTGGCGTTGTCCGAGCGCCGCGCCGACAAGGCGCAAACGGCGCTGGAGGCCTGCCTGGCCAAACAGACGGCTGAGCACCATAGGGACCGGCGCTTGCGCCTTTGCTTGTTACTTTCTGTGGCGTATTGGCGCAAAGGTAACAGCGAAAAAGCCTTCGCCTTGTTCAAGTCCACGCTGGAAGACGCCTGGTTGAGCGGTTATCGCCGCATGTTTATGGACGATGCCCTATGGCTGTTACCGCTGTGGGAGGCCTGGTACAGCGCCGAGCCCAAGCGCGCGGGCGCCTGGCAGGGCTTGGCCGAGCAATTGCGTGAGCAGTGTCGGCGGCTGGCCGTCGATCTGGATAATTTTGATGAAAATCAGGATGTTAGCCATAGGGAGCGGGAGATTCTGCGCTATGTGGCGGCCGGTTTGTCGAACCGCGATATTGCCCAGGCCGTGCATTTGTCCGAGGCCACCATCAAGTGGCACCTGCATAACCTGTTCGCCAAGCTGGGCGTACGCAGCCGCACCCAGGCGGTGCTGAAGGGCAAGAGTCTGGGCCTGCTCAGCGAGGCCTGAGTTGGGTTGGCACGGTTGGGGCGGCTGGCGGCGCTCCATCCCTTGGATGGGCTGGCAGTCAGGGGTTGCCCCAGTAGCTTTAGCACCAGGACGAGAAGCATGTCGCTTCACGATTCCAAGCCTGGTGCGCCTAGGGAAGCAGCGCCAGACCTGGTGAACGGCGCGAGCCGTCGGCTGACGAGGACAGGAGTCCGAAGCAGTGTGCCGGGGACAACCCATTAGTGAACTGTGGAGACAATAACAATGACAAACCTCAAGCAACTGGCTCTGGCCGCCGCTGTTCTGGCTGTTCCTTTTATGGCTCAAGCTGAGCTCAAGGCCATGGACGACACCGCGCTGGCAACCGTGACCGGTCAGGATGGCATCAGCATCTCCGGTAGCTTCAACGGTTCGATCGGCAGCGTGGTTTACTCCGATAACGATGCCAACGGCGGTTCGCTGCGCATGGAAGGCATCGGTTTCACCGGTTTCAATATCTCCGACAACGCCCCGGTCATGGTCGACGTGGTCACCAATGGCAGCGGCACCCAGCAGCTGCAGATCAGCCTGCCGACCATCACCGGTCAGCTGAGCGTTGCCGCGATCAAGGTTGGCGATGCCAGCGCCGCGAGCATCGGCTCCCTGGCCGTCAACGACATGAACATGGCCGGTACCACCATCAAGGTTTGGGGCCACTGAGTTCACTCAGTAGTTCTGGTTGGGCAAGAGTCTTACCGGCTTAGGCCGGTAAGACTTTTCTCTTGAGTGGAGTGCAGTGGGCGCATGATCGAAATCTTGCTGGGCAGTCTGATTGGCGTCTGGGGTTTTACCGAAGCGGTGGATACCAAACCGCCGGCACCCGGAACGGTCAATATCAGCCAGCCGCTGGTGGCCAGTGGTCTGCTGCGTGAGTCGGTGGTGCTGGAGCCGATGAGCCAGCTGCAATTTCGCAACGTGATTCGCCAGGCCTACGACTACAGTTGCGGCTCGGCGGCGCTGACCTCGTTGCTGGATTATTTTCTCGGCCGCAACCTGCAAGAGCGCCAGGTGATGGAAGGTCTGCTGCAGTTTGGCGAGGCCGACAAGATAGTCGAACGCCGCGGTTTCTCCCTGCTCGACATGAAGCGCTTCGTCACTGCCCTGGGCTACAAGAGCGGCGGTTTTCGCGCGGGCTTTGCCGACCTCGATGAGCTGGAGCACCCGGCCATCGTGCCGATCGAATATGCCGGCTTCAAACATTTCGTGGTGGTGCGCGACGTCTATAACGACCACGTCTTCGTGGCCGATCCGGCCCTGGGCAATATCAGTTTTACCCGCACCCGTTTCGAGGAAATCTGGGATCAGAACGTGCTGTTCGTGATTTTCCCGAGCGGCAACGAGCCACCCAATGCCCTGGCCTTGAGCGAGCAGGATTTGCGCATCGTCGATGACCGCACCATCAGCTTGCTGGCATTTCGCGAGTTTCCACAGATCACCAAGTTCACCGAGAACCAGGCCACTGAGCTGGGTTCCGGCGGCGATATTCAGTACATCCGCCGTAAGTAAACGCCCGGCATAACAATAATTATTTGGGGGCTGCGCCATGAGGGTTTTGTGTTGTGTATGGCTGGCCATGCTGACCTCGGTTGGCAGTGCAGTGGCCTTGGCCGAACCGGCCTCGGTCGAGCAGGCGCGTGACGCCTTGAGCAAGCAGGAAGACGATGCCGACAGCGCCAAGGCGCTGGAAGAAGTGTTCCAGGCGGCGGAAAAAAGCTACACCTTGCTGAAGAAGGGTGAGCGCACTCTGACCTATGGTTTCGATTATTCGCTGCTGCGCGATACCGTGATCGAAACCGTACGCAGCGGCAACAATGTCTTCAGTGTGGTGGGGCAGAGCGAGGCGCAGCACACCTTCACCAACTCCTTCACCTTCGACTATGGGGTGTGGGACAACCTGACCTTCAGCATGCGCCTGCCGCTGGTGGCCAAGTACGACACCGAGCGCGACCTGAATGCCTACAGCCTGGGCGATATCTCCGCCAGCCTGCGCTGGCAGCCCTGGACCTCGCTGCGCGGCAAGCCGGTTACCACCCTCTATGCCACCCTCGGCCTGCCGACGGGCAACAGCCCCTATGACATCAACAGCAGCAGCGACCTGGCCACCGGCAGTGGCTCCTACAGCCTGGGGGTCGGCGCCAACGTCTCTTACCTGATCGACCCGGTAGTGCTGTTCGGCTCCCTGGGTTACAGCTACAACATGCCGATCAAGGGCATCGCCCAGGTGCGCGGTGGCCGCCTGCTGGAGGAGGTCGATCCGGGCTCCAGCTTCTCCCTGAGCATGGGTTTTGCCTATGCGCTGTCCTATGACGTGTCGCTGGCTACCTCCTATCAGATGTCGCATTCGCTGAAGCCGACCTACAGCTTCGCCGACGGCGAACTGGAAGGCAGCGGGCAGACCAGTGCGGTGATGAACTTCTCCCTGGGCCTGCGTACCTCGCCCGAGCATATCGTCAACGTCAACGCCGGGTTCGGCATGACGGAGGACTCGCCGGATGTGTTGTTGGGCATCTCCATGCCTTTGGATATCAAAGGCCTGAAGGCCCAATAAGGCGAGCGAGCTTCTTATGACGATGCGAATTTCGCGGCTCAGGCTGGCGATTATCGGGACGGGCTTGCTGTGCAGTGGGCTGGCCCAGGCGCAGTTGGCGCAAAACCTCACCATTGGCAGCCCCAAGGCCATGGCCCTGGGCAATGCGGTGACGGCTGATTTTGCCGGTATCGACTCGGTGCACTACAACCCGGCGGCCTTGAGCAAGCTCAAGGGCCGGCAGAGTACGGTGAAGTTCATCACCGGGGTGATGGATATCCGCGCGGATTTCGATGCGCCGGCCGATTACGGCAGCAACTTTCTCGGCCTCAACGATGACCCGGTGGCCAATACCTCCAGCAAGGCCAGCGCGGCGATGATGTATCTGCCCGGGGTCGGCGGGGCGACCGAGTTGCCCGTGTTGTTCGCGCCGCTGGCTGGCCTGTCGATCAACCCGCCGGGCTCCAAGTTCACCTTCGCCACCAATATGTACACCCCGCAGGCGCTGGGTTTTGCCCGCGATGACGAGGACCCCGCGCGTTACCAGGGCAAGGAGCTGGTGATGCAGCGCCTGACCTACTTTTCGCCCTCGCTGGCCTATCAGGTCAATGATGAGTTGTCGGTAGGCCTGTCGATCGGCTTTTCCCACCAGGCCATGGCGCTGAACCAGGATTTCCGCGCCCCGGGGGTCTTGACCGGTTTCACCGGGGTCGCCCAGCAGGCGCTCTGCACTATCGATGGCAACCCCTTCGAGCTGTTCCTGAATATCTGCGGCGGGGATCTGGGGCCCTTTACCGATATCGCCAATATCGATATCGACATGCAGCAGACCCTGTCGCCGACCTGGAACCTGGGTTTTCTCTGGGAACCCAGTGACTGGTTCGCCCTGGGCGCGGTGTACCAGAGCGAGGCCAGGATGCGCCTGAAGGGGCGTTATGTGGTGGATTACTCGGATGACTGGCAGGGCTTCTGGCAGGGGCTGGACAGTTCGTTGATCGGCGGGGTATTCAATAGCCTGACCCCCGATGGCCTGTTCGACAAAGAGCAGGGCAACGTCTCACTGAACATGACCTACCCGGCGCACTTCGCCAGTGGTATCAAGCTCAAGCCCCATGATCGTTGGCAGATCAATCTGGACATCAAGTGGACCGATTACGCCGCCTGGGATCAGTTCGAGCTGGAATTCGACCGCCAGCTGGATGTGCTGACCATCGCCAGCCTGTTCTCACCGGAGAATGCCACCGCGACCAGCATCATCCTCGATCGTGGTTACGAGTCGGTGTGGAGCT
>DASUOY010000484.1:0-6167 GCA_036276395.1 Pseudomonas sp. | reverse complement strand
CCAGTTGACCTTGGCGAACTTGGCGCTGAAGGTCGCAGGCATGGCCACCACCTTGCTCTGCTGATAGTCGAAGAATACGAAGCCGGACTTGGCCATGGCCACCAGCGTGCCGTCGGCCGGGCGGCTGATGCGGAAGGTGATATCGCCGCCGTAGTTGTTGAAATCCATCACGCCGACCTCGAACAGCAGCTGGTCGCGGGCATGGGCCTCGGCACGGTAGGTGGTGGCCAGATCGGTGACTATGATGCCGACGCCATCCTCGCGGGTTTCCTCTATGCCGAACTCGAACAGAAAGCGCGCCCGCGCCTCGGAAATCATCGAGATCATCGAGTCATTGCCCAGGTGGTTGGCGGCATTGATATCGGTTACCCGCACGGTCAGGTGGGTGCTGTAACAGAACTGGTCTTCGGGAAATTGCAGTGTCAGACGGGCCATGCCGGTATCCGCGGGCAGTCGATGGAGCGCGGATGTTAACCCCCTTCGCCCGGCCTGGCACGGTGGCCAGTGTCGCCTGCGGCAGAAAAAGTGGATGATCGCGCCGTACCTGTGCCGCCAAGGGCGGCGATAAGCCAAGGAGGCTGAACCATGGGCATTCGAACTCTGCTGGGCGCCACTGGGTTGGGCATCGTGCTGCTGGCTAGCACGGCCGCCAGTGCCGGGCTGCGCGATGAACTGAGCGAGCGGCGCGGCGCCAAGGCCGCCGCGGCGTTGCAGGGCCAGTTGCTGGCGGACCTGGCCTATGGCGAGCAGCCGCGCCAGCGCCTGGATGTGTACCGGCCGCGGCACGCCACGCGCGCGCCGATGCTGCTGATGGTGCATGGCGGGGCCTGGGCCAAGGGTGACAAGCGCATGGCGCGGGTGGTGGAGAACAAGCTGGCGCGCTGGTTGCCCCAGGGTTATGTGTTTGTTTCGCTGAACTATCGTTTGCTGCCCGAGGCCGATCCCTTGCAGCAGGTCGAGGATATCGCCCGCGCCCTGAACTATGTGCAGCGCCAGGCGGCAAGCTGGGGTGGTGATCCGCAGCGCCTGGTGTTGCTCGGCCATTCGGCCGGCGCGCATCTGGTCAGCCTGCTCAGTGCCGACACTGCCATCGCCAGGCGTCATGCGGCGCAGCCCTGGCTGGCGACAGTGGCGCTGGACAGCGCGGCGTTCGATGTCGAGCAGATCATGCGCGGCAAGCATTACCGGCTCTATGACCGCGCCTTTGGTGGCGAGGCGAAATACTGGCGGGTGGCTTCGCCTTACTGGCGCCTGCAGCCGGGGGCCGTGCCGATGTTGGCGGTTTGTTCCAGCCTGCGCCTTGCCTCCTGCCCACAGGCCGAGACCTTTGCCGCACGGGCGAAGGATCTGGGTGTGCGGGTCGACGTGCTGCCGCAGGCGCTGGAGCATGACGAGATCAACCAGCAGCTGGGTGTGCCGGGGTCCTACACCGATGCCGTGGAAGCCTTTCTCCGGCGTGTCGGTGCGGTGCCCGCGGCATAGGCTGGATTTGCCGAGACGGCAGTTAATCTTGGCTGGTAGACGTCAGCAGCGTGTTAGCGGTGCCGGCTGTCGAGCCAGTAGAAGGTTACTTTGCCGCCTTCGCTAGAGGGGCCGTGGTGATCCTGGATATAGGCGCCGGCCTTGAAATACAGCTGCTGGTTGCCCCAGTGCGTACTCAGCTCCTTGTGCAGACCGCCATTGTCACCATCCTTGCTGCTGACACTGATCGCCAGCCTGCCGCTTGGGCTCAGGCGCAGGTCATAGCCGAAACGCTCGCCCAGGCGCACGTTTTCCACCAGCAGGATGTTTTCCACCTCGGCATCGCCAGGGCGTTTGCGCAGCAGCAGTTCGAGACGGCCGACGCCGCGTAGATAGTGGTATTGCAGCTTGAGCAGAGGGTCGTTGTGGCTGCCCGGCTCATTCTTGCTGTGGATCTGGGCAATAACGATTTTGTTCTGGCTGGGAACCTGATTGATCGCCAGCACGGCGCTCAGGTAGTTGTCGGCACTGGCGTGGTACCAGAAGCTGAGCCGGCCATCGGCCTGGGTTTCGCGCAGTTCGCTGCGCGGATAGTCGGAGTTTTGCGTGTGCGAGCCGCTGGCTGGCACCCAGAAGGTCACGCTGCCATCGCTGTGCTGGCGAAAATACTGGCTCTGGTAACCATTATTCAGGCGTTGGGTGTCGATGGTGCTGGGTTCGGTGTGGGTGGGGACCGAGAGATTCCAAGTGCTGAGATCAAGCATGCGCATCCTTACTGAGTCGTGGATCGGTGAATGACTCCTGTTCGGCGGCCATGCTGGGGTGAAGTTCAACCGGTCTGATCAACGGGCCCGTGCAATCGGCCAAGCCGAAAACTGCCGTTGATCGCGCGTGGCGAGGCGGCCGCGGGTGCGGCTGCCTCGCCAGCAGTAGGCTCAGGCGGCTGGTCGTACCTGTTTCTGGTAGAGGAACTCCAGCACCGCGGCGCGGTACTCGTGGTAGCGCGCATCGTGGGCCAGGGCGATGCGGTCGCGCGGGCGCTCCAGCTGCACCTGGAGGATTTCGCCGACGCTGGCCGCCGGGCCGTTGCTCATCATCACGATGCGGTCGGAGAGCAGCACCGCCTCGTCGACATCGTGGGTGATCATGATCACCGTGTTGCCGAGCTCGGCGTGGATCTCCATCAGCGAGTCCTGCAGGTGCGCGCGGGTCAGGGCATCCAGGGCGCCGAAAGGTTCATCCATCAGCAATACCTTGGGCTGCATGGCCAGGGCGCGGGCGATGCCGATGCGCTGCTTCATGCCGCCGGAGATTTCGCTGGGGCGCTTGTCGCGGGCGTGGGTCATATGCACCAGTTGCAGGTTGTGCTCGATCCAGTCGCGCATCTCACTGCGCGATTTCTTGCCCTGGAACACCTGGCGCACGGCCAGTTCGACGTTCTGGTAGCAGGTCAGCCAGGGCAGCAGGCTGTGGTTCTGGAACACCACGGCGCGCTCCGGGCCTGGTTCGTTGACCTCGCGGCCGTCGAGTATCACGCCGCCGGTGCTGGCCTGGTAGAGGCCGGCGACTATGTTCAGGACGGTCGACTTGCCGCAGCCGGAGTGGCCGATCAGGGAAACGAATTCGCCCTTGTCGATCTTCAGGTTGACGTTCTGCAGGGCGCAGTACAGGCCCTTGTCGGTGGGAAAGCTGATGCCGACGCCGGTCAGTTCGAGGTGTGCGTTGTTCATGGCGAGCTCCTAGGTGGGCGCTTAGCGCAGGTCGGCGTTCTTATCCCAGCTCACGCGGCGCTGGAACATAAGCATAAGGCGGTCGAGAACGAAGCCGATCAGGCCGATGACGACCACCGCGACCATGATCCGCCCGAGGGAATTGGAGCTGCCGTTCTGGAACTCGTCCCAGATGAATTTGCCCAGGCCCGGGTTCTGCGCCAGCATTTCCGCGGCGATCAGCACCATCCAGCCGGTGGCCAGGGACAGGCGCAGGCCGGTGAAGATCATCGGAATGGCGGCCGGCAGGACGATCTGCCGTACATGGCTAAGCGGCGACAGGCTGAGCACGCGGCTGACGTTCTGCAGGTCCTTGTCCAGGTTGGCCACCCCCACGGTGGTGTTGATCACAGTCGGCCACAGGCAGCACAGCGCCACGGTAATCGCCGAGGTGACGAAGGACTTGGCGAACAGCGGGTCGCTGCTGGTGTAGACGGCGCTGACCACCATGGTCACCAGGGGCAGCCAGGCCAGCGGCGAAACCGGCTTGAAGATCTGGATCAGCGGGTTGATCGCGTTGTAGATGGGCTTGCTCAGGCCGCAGAGGATGCCCAGGGGGATGGCCACCAATGAGGCGATCACGAACCCGGTCATCACGGTGTAGAGGCTGGTGAAGATCTGTTTGAAGAAGGTCGGCTTGCCGGTGTAGGGGCGGATGCTGACATCGGCTTCGGGATCCTTGGCCAGCTTTTCGGCGTTGCGCTTTTCCTGGCGCTCGTAGAAGGCATCGGCCTTGTCCTGCTCGCGCAGGTGCTCATCGACCAGGCTGGAGAACTGGCTGGCTACCTGGGTCGGCCCGGGAAACTTGCCGAGGCTGGTGTCGATGCTGCCGGCGGCGATCTGCCAGAACAGCAGAAACACCAGCATGCCGATCGCGGGCATCAGTACGCTGGGCAGCCAACGCTTGATGGCGGCGCTGCGGGCGGATTTCAGGGTGTCTTGAATGGGCTGGGCGACGGCGGGGTTGCTCATCGTCTTGTCCTCGATGCAGAGGGGGGCCGGAGTGTCCGGCCCCCAGGGCAGTTGTGATGCTTAGAGCACTGAGTCGGCTTTCAGACCAATCTTGAACTGGTTGATGTACTCGTTCGGCTTACGCCCGTCGTAGGTCAGGCCATCGATAAACTCGTTGGTCGGCGCGCGGAAGCCTTCTTCGCTGGCCGCCGGGAAGTCTTCTGCCTTGGCCTTGCCTTCGGCGACCAGTTCGCTGGCGGCACTCTGGTAAACCGCCGGCAGGTAGACCTGCTTGGCGATATCGAGGTACCAGCTGTCCGGCTTGGCTTCGCTGATCTGGCCCCAGCGGCGCATCTGGGTCAGGTACCAGATGGCGTCGGAGTAGTAGGGGTAGGTGGCGTTGTAGCGGAAGAACACGTTGAAGTCCGGGATGTCGCGCTTGTCGCCCTTCTCGTATTCGAAGGTGCCGGTCATCGAGTTGGCGATCACCTTGGCGTCGGCGCCGACGTATTCGGGGCGCGAGAGGATTTCCACGGCTTCCTCGCGGTTGGCGTTGCCGTTCTCATCCAGCCACATGCCGGCGCGGATCAGCGCCTTGACCAGGCGTTTGTGGGTTTCCGGGTTGGCATCGGCCCAGGCCTTGGACACGCCGAGGACCTTCTCCGGGTTGTTCTTCCAGATTTCGTAGTCGGTGATCACCGGCACGCCGATGCCCTTGAATACGGCCGCCTGGTTCCACGGCTCGCCCACGCTGTAGCCGCTGATGGTGCCGGCTTCCAGGGTGGCCGGCATCTGCGGCGGCGGGGTGACCGAGAGCAGCGCGTCGGCGCTGAGGGTACCGGTGATGTCGCCTTTGGCCGGGGCGTAGTAACCCGGGTTGATGCCGCCGGCGGCCAGCCAGTAGCGCAGCTCATAGTTGTGGGTGGAGACCGGGAACACCATGCCCAGGTTGAACGGCTTGCCCTTGGCCTTGTACTGCTCGATCACGGGTTTGAGCGCATCGGCCTTGATTGGGTGCACCGGCTTGCCGTCTGCCATTGGCACATGCTTCTTCATTTCGTCCCAGACCGCATTGGACATGGTGATGCCGTTGCCGTTGAGGTCCATGGAGAAGGCGGTGACCACTTCGGCCTTGGTGCCGAAACCGATGGTGGCGCCCAGGGGTTGGCCGGCGAGCATATGGGCGCCGTCCAGTTCCCCGGTGATCACCCGGTCCAGCAGCACTTTCCAGTTGGCCTGGGCTTCCAGGGTGACGTAGAGACCTTCTTCTTCGAAGAAGCCTTTCTCGTAGGCAATCGCCAGCGGTGCCATATCGGTGAGCTTGATAAAGCCGAGCTTGATCTCTTCCTTCTCGGGATCGGCGGCATGGGCGATCTGTATGCTCAGCGGGCTGAGCAGCATCACGGCGGCGCAGCCAAGGCCAGCCAGAGTCTTTTTCAACGGGGAACGGCGAACGGTAGCGTTTTGCATGGTGATTCCTCAGTTCTCAGAAACGAAAAAAGACGTCAATGGACAACACTGCCAACTGGGGCAGGGTGCCTTTGACGTCTTTGTCTATTCGTCCCGATCACCGCCGTTGGCGATCCGAAGACGGGGGTAAGGTCTTGTTGCATGGACAAATGCAAAGGCCTTGCCAGGTTTCTGCGGCGCCCGTGCATACACGCACAACAAGCCCCAGGTCAGGGGCTCGAAGGAGGTTTAACTTGGAGGGGTTAGGCGTTTTAAATCAGCTACTTGGCAGTCTTTTGTAAAGCCAAATAAAACTTGCGTCAGCGTGTTCTAGGCAAGCCGTTGCCGCCGCAGTTGCGGCCTGCCGAGCGCTTATTGGGCCATTGCCGTGCATGCTGCAGCGGCCCTGGGCGCTTTTGGTTCGCTTTTATCGCGCCACTGGGTTTGGCGTGAGCGGGCAGGTCGCCGGCTCAATGGGCGATGGGGCGCAGCTGCGCTTCTTCGACAAAATCCTTGAGCCAGCGCAGCACCTCCACC
>DASUOY010000483.1:0-10243 GCA_036276395.1 Pseudomonas sp. | reverse complement strand
GTCAAGGCCCTCGGCGCCCTGGCCTTTATCAAGAAACCCGCCGAACCCGAACTGCTGCGCAGCACATTGCTGGAGCTGGGCCTGTTCGACCCCAAGGCCACGCCTGGGGCGCTGGCCCAGGCCGCCGTGCTGAGCGAGCTGAAGGTCAACTTCCGCGATGCCCTGCGCGAGATCAGCAACGTCGCCATGGGCCGCGCCGCCGCGCTGCTGGCCAAGGTGCTGGGGGTATTCGTGCAGCTGCCGCTGCCCCAGGTGAATATCTTCGAGGTCAGCGAACTGCATATGACCCTGACCGACGCCATGCGCGGCGAGCGCCTGAGCGCGGTGTGCCAGGGTTTTATCGGCGACGGCATCGCCGGCGAGGCGCTGCTGCTGTTCCACGATTCGGAAACCGCGGATATGGCGCGCCTGCTGGGCTGGCAGCCCAAGGACGACAACCAGACCTGCGAGATGCTGCTGGATCTGGCCAGCATCATCACCGGCGCCTGCCTGGCCGGCATCGCCGAACAGATCGACGTACGCTTCTCCCAGGGCCACCCCATGCTGCTCGGCCAACACGCCTCCATCGAAGGGCTGATCCATATCAACCAGCAGCGCTGGCAAAAGACCCTGGCGGTGGAGATCAGCTACAGCCTGGAAGCGCACAATATCCACTTCGACCTGTTGCTGCTGTTCACCGAAGACTCGATCAAGCGCCTGACCAACAAACTCAACTACCTGATGAACTAGGCGGTACGCCCATGCCCGCGCAGATAGATATCCAGGAAGTGCACTGGTTGCTCGACATAGTGCAGTGCATCGACGTCGGCGTGATCGTCCTCGACCGCCAGTACCAGGTGGAGGTGTGGAACAGCTTTATGGAGAACCACTCGGGCCTGGGCCCGGACGAGGTGCACGGGCAGAGCCTGTTCAGCCTGTTTTCTGAAATCGATGAGGCCTGGTTTAAGCGCAAGGCCGATACCGTGGTGCAACTGGGTACACGCGCCTTCAGCCTGTGGGAGCAGCACCCCTACCTGATGCACTTCAAGAACTACCAGCCGATCACCGGCCAGGAAGACTTTATGTACCAGAACGTCACCCTGCTGCCGCTGGCCGGAGCCAAGGGCGAGGTGGAGCATATCTGCGTGGTGATCTACGACATGACCGCCGCCGCCACCCACAAGAAGCAGCTGGCGGCGCTGCAAACCGCGGGTTAGGGCTTGCGCCCGCCCTTGCTCGGCTTGCCGCCGAAGCTGGGCACCTTGCGCACCGCCTTGACTGCCGGAGCGGCCGGCTCGTCCGCCTCCATCCAGCGCCCCAGGCTGCCGCCCTTGCCGCCACCGACCACTTTCGGCTTCTTGGCCTTCTTCGGCTTCTTCACCACCTGGCCGCCTGGCAAGGTCTGCGGCACCCGGTGATCGGGGATAAAGTCCGGCTCATCAATGCGTTGCAGCACTTGCTGGGTCAGGGTTTCGATGGCCGACAGCAGCTGCACTTCATCGGCGCACACCAGGGACACCGCCTGCCCCGTGGCGCCGGCGCGGCCGGTGCGGCCGATACGGTGCACATAGTCTTCGGCGACTATCGGCAGATCGAAGTTGACCACCAGCGGCATGTCGTCGATATCCAAGCCGCGGGCCGCCACATCGGTGGCCACCAGCACCTTTATCTCGCCATCCTTGAACCGTTGCAGGGCGCGCAGGCGGGTGGCCTGGGGCTTGTCGCCATGGATCGCATCGGCGCTGATGCCGTGGCGCTGCAGTTCGCCTTCCAGCTCGTCGACGCCCTTGCGGGTTTTCACGAACACCAGGGCCTGGCTCCAGCGCTTGCTCTGGTAGAGGTGCAGAAACAGCTCGCTCTTGCGCTTCTTGTCCACCGGCACCAGCCATTGCTTGACCGACTTGGCGGCGGCGTTGCGCGGGCTGACCTCGATGCTCAGCGGGTCCTTGAGCATCTCGCCGGCCATGGCGCGGATGGCTTCGGAAAAGGTCGCGGAGAACAGCAGGGTCTGGCGCTTTTTCGGCAGCGCGGCAAACACATCCTCCAGCTCGCGGGCAAAGCCCAGGTCGAGCATGCGGTCGGCCTCGTCCAGCACCAGCACCTGCAACTGGTTGAATTTCACCGCATTCTGCCGGTACAGGTCGAGCAGCCGCCCGGGGGTGGCCACCAGCACGTCCAGGCCCTTGCGCAGCTTCATCATCTGCGGGTTGATGCTGACCCCGCCATACACCGCATAACTGCGCAGTGGCAGGTTCTGACCATAGGTGATAAAGCTCTGCTGCACCTGCTCGGCCAGCTCGCGGGTCGGCACCAACACCAGGGCACGCACCGAGTTGCTGGCAACCACAGGGCCTTCCGTCATCAGCCGTTGCAACAATGGCAGGGCAAAACCGGCGGTCTTGCCGGTACCGGTCTGCGCCGCGGCCATCAGGTCGCGACCCTTGAGGATAGGCCCGATGGCCTGCAGTTGAACGGGGGTGGGAGTCTGGTAGTCGAGACCGTCGAGGGTGCGCAGCAGGGGCTCGATCAGGCCGAGAGAGGCAAAAGTCATAGGGGTAACCGCAGCAAAGCCAAGAAACAATGGCGCACAGTTTATCCTGCCTGGGCGCCGAGAGCCTGGTTCAATTATCAGCCGCGCTGCTCGCGCAATGCCTGCAGGGCCTGCGACACCTTGGCCGTGGGCACCCGCTGCAAATTGCACAGCAGCTCATGGGACACCTGCGCCACGCCATGGCGCTCGCGCAGCAGGGCGGCCATAAAGCAGACCAGGTTGGCGGCCATTTCCGCATCGGCCAGGGCGCGGTGGGCTTTGCCGGTGTCCGGCAGGCCGGCCCAGCGATTGAGGTTGCCGAGTTTATGGCTGGGCGCCATGGGCAGCAGGCGGCGCGCCAGCAGCAGTGAGCAGGCGAAGGGTTGCACCCGTTGGCGGCGGATCAGCGCCAGCTCGGCGTCCCAGAACTTCTGGTCGAAGCTGGCGTTGTGCGCCAGCAGCGGGCGCTCGCCGACAAAATCCGCCACTTCCGCCATCACCTGTGCCGCGGGGGGCGCGGTGCGCAGCATGGCGTTGCTGATGCCGGTGAGCTGCTCGATAAAGGGCGGCACCCGGGTGCCGCTGTTCATCAGGCTCTGGTAGCGCGCGACTATCTGCCCGCCCTCGACTATCACCACGCCAATCTCGGTGGCGCGGGCCTGCTGGGCCGGCGACATGCCGGTGGTTTCGAAGTCGAGTACGGCGATGGAGTCGGCAAGCATGGGTCAGTTTCTCAGCAGCAAGCTGCCCTCGATAGGCACATAACGGCTGGCGGCGCGCACCAGCGATTGCGCGGTCAGTCCCGGTACGCCGTAGGCCACCGCCTCGACCCCGTGGCTGACGCGGATCTTGTCCAGCAGCAGGTCGAAGTCACCGTCGCCCGAGGCCAGCACCACCTGATCGACCCGCGGCGCGGCGTCCATGATGTCGATGGTGATGCCCACGTCCCAGTCGCCCTTGGCCGAGCCGTCGCTGCGCTGGATAAAGGGCTTGAGCTTTACCGTGAAGCCAAGGCCGCGGAGGATCTGCTGAAACTGCTGCTGCTTGGCGTCGCCGCGGTCGATGGCATAGGCGTAGGCCTCGACTATCTGCCCATGCTGGCTGATATCGGCCCACAGGGCGGCGTAATTGAAGTGGCAGCCATAGGCCTGGCGCACTGTGTAGTAGAGGTTCTGTACATCGGCGAATACGGCGATTTTCTTCACCGGCGATCCTCATGGCAATGCAGTAAAGGTCGCGCAGTATGCCAGATAGCGTGGCGTACTGGCCGCTAACCGACGGCATGGCTGACACCCGGCAAATTGGAGCCCGGCCGGCAATGAACTAGAGTGAGCAGCTGCCACCTCTCGCGAATCCGCCTATGAATGCGCTCCACGTGCTGCGTGACTCCTGGTACTTCTTCAGCCACAACCTGCTGGCCATCACCCGCCTGTGTCTGCCCTTGATCGTGCTCGAAGGCTTGCTGCTGCAGCAGGTCAGTAGCCAGGTGGCGGGCGACTCGGCCGGCCTCTGGCGAATTCTCGCCGGCTTGCTGTTCTACCCGCTGTATACCGGTGCGCTGATCCTCTTTATCGAGTCGCGCAGCCAGGGCCAGACGCCGCGCTCGCGCGACCTGTTGGCCATCAGCCTGCGCCTGTGGCCAGGCTTCGCCGTGCTGGCCGGGCTGAGCATTCTGGCGGTCATGCTGGGGGCTTCGCTGTTTATCCTGCCGGGGCTGTGGCTGATGGTAAAACTGGCCTTCGCCGAATACCTGCTGGTACTGCGTGGCCTCGGCCCGCTGCGGGCGCTGCACGAGAGCTTCGAACTCACCAGCGGCTATTTCTGGCCGATCCTGCTCTGCGTGCTGGCGGTGATGCTGCCGCTCTGGCTGCTCGACGCCTGGACCCAGGCCGCCAGAGAGGCCGGGGCGCAGGCCTTGCCCAGCCTGCTGCTGGACTGCGCCAATCGCTTTCTGCAGCTATTCTCGACCGTAGTACTGTTTCGCCTGTTCATGTTGCGCGGCAATCAGCCGGCAATCGAATGAAGGGCAGTTGAACAAGGAGGACGTTCCCATGGCTGACGCCAACCCCAGCATCCTGTCGCATGTATCCATCGGCACCAACCAGTTCGAGCAGGCCACCGCCTTCTATGATCGGGTACTCGCCACCCTCGGCTGCAAACGCATCCTGGCCCATCCCGGCGCGGTCGCCTATGGTCGTGCATACCCGGAATTCTGGGTACAGACGCCGATCAACGGGCAACCCGCCAGCCTCGGCAATGGCAGCCACTTTGGCTTTGTCGCGCCGAACAAGGCCGCGGTGCACGATTTCTTCCAGGCGGCGCTGGAGGCCGGCGCCACGGACGAAGGCGCCCCCGGGCCGCGCGCCGAATACGGCGAGCCCTACTACGGCTGCTTTGTCCGCGACCTCGACGGGCACAAGATCGAGGCCACCTTCTGGGACCCCGAGCTGGTCTACGAGCTGTATCTGGAACCCCACGAGCACTAAGAGCGGCGCTTAACTACCACCCGGACGGGGTTTCAATCCGGACAGACGCGGCAACAGCACCCGCTCGAACAGGCGCGGGAAGAAGCGCGCCAGCACCCGGGCGCGCCAGTCGACATTGGACAGCACCAGCAAGCGCCGGCGCTTCAACGCTCCCTGGTAGATGGCTTCGGCGACATCCTGCGGCGAGGCCACCTTGCCCATGGCCAGGGGCGGTTGCGCGGCCACCGAGCCATCGCCGACCAGGGCGTTCTTGCGCAGGTCGGTGGCGGTAAAGCCGGGGCATACCAGCATCACATTGACCCCCGAGCCTTTCAGCTCGTACCTCAGGGTTTCGAACAGGCCATGCAAGGCATGCTTGCTGGCGTTGTAGGCGCTGCGGTAGAGCAAGGGGGCGAAGCCGGACAGCGAGCTGAGCACTATTACCTGGCCGCGCCGGACGATCAGGCTGGGCAGGGCCGCCTTGGTGCAATGCAGGGCGCCGAAATAGTTGACCGCCATGATCCGCTGGAACACCGCCAGCTCGGTGTCGGCAAAGCTGCTGCGGTGGGTGATGCCGGCGTTATTGACCAGCACGTCGATACCGCCGAAGCGCTCCACGGTCAGGGCCATGGCGCGCTGCACGGCCGCCGCATCGGCGACATCGCAGAGCACGCCCAGGGCCTCGGCATTGTGGTGGTCGGCCAGGTGCTGCACCAGGCTGTCGAGCTCCTGCTGCTGCAGATCGAAGATCACCAGGCGCGCGCCGGCCTGGGCCAGGCGCACGGCCAGCGCCCGGCCGATACCGGCGCAACCGCCGGTGATCAGCACCACCTTGCGATCGAATACCTTGTTGGCGAACACCTTGCGGTACATATCCAGCCTCCGTGCGACTAAAGCCGTTACTACAACCTGTTATGGCTGCCATCGCAACAGGGGGGCGTATGGCTGTGCTTGCAGCCACAGAAGAACAGGCTCTCGTTCTTGTCCGCATGGAATTTCAAGGGGCTGAGGCCACTGCCCTTGTGGCTGCCATCGCAAAACGGCTGGGTGGCGCTGCGCCCGCAGCGGCACCAGAAGTAATCCTGCCCGGCCGTGACCTCGACCTTGTAGGGGCCACGCTGGGCAATCAGCGGCTCGCTCATAACAACCTCCTGGCCTCAGGGGCACAGTGCAGGCAGCGCTACCCGGATGCGGGTATGCTCGCCTTTTTCAGCATAGCCCAAGCCCTAGTGAGCCAAGCCGCCCATGTCCCTGCCCCGCCTCCTGCCTGTCGTCCTGCTCAGCCTGCTGGGCCTGCTCTGCGTGCTGGCCGCCCTGGTCTACAGCCTGACCTGGCGGCCCGCGCCGCGCGAGGCCGCGGCCGTGGCCTGCCAGCCCCAGGCGCCCCTGCTGCAACCGGGCCAGGCGCTCAAGGTGATGACCTGGAATATCCAGTACCTGGCCGGCAAGGGCTATGTGTTCTGGTACGACCTGGCAGACGGCAGCGGCCCGGATCTGCGCCCCAGCAGCGCCGACCTGGCCCATACCCTGGATGAAGTGGTGCGGGTGCTGCGCGACGAACAGCCGGATATCGTGCTGCTGCAGGAGCTGCACAAGGGCGCCAAGGTCAGCGACTACCAGGACCAGCTGGCCCTGCTCCAGGAGCGCCTGCTCGACCTCTACCCCTGCAGCACCCAGGCCTACTACTGGAAGGCCGGCTTCGTCCCGCACCCGAAGATTCTCGGCAGCGTCGGCATGCAGTTGGCCACCCTCAGCCGCTACCGCATCGAGCGCGCCGAACGCCTGCAACTGCCGCTGATGCCGGCGGACCCGATCAGCCGCCAGTTCAACCTCAAGCGCGCCCTGCTGGTCAGCTATCTGCCGCTGCGTGGCGGCGGTCAGCTGGCGGCCATCAACACCCACCTCGATGCCTTCGCCCAGGGCGACGACACCATGCAGCAACAGGTGGCCATGACCCTCGGCCTGCTCGACCAGTTGCAGGCCCAAGGCACGCCCTGGTTGCTGGGTGGCGACTTCAACCTGCTGCCGCCGGGCCAGTACCAGCGTCTGCCGGCCACCCAGCGCGGCTGGTATGCCGAACACAGCGAACTGCAGCAACTGGCCGAGCGCTACCCCATGGTGCCCAGCCTGGCCCAGGCCAGCGGCGCCGAGCAGGCCGCCTGGTACACCCACTTTCCCAACGACCCCAGCGTAAAGGGCCCCGACCGCACCCTCGACTACCTGTTCCACAGCCCGCAACTGACCCGCCTCGATGCCCAGGTGCGCCAGCACGACACCCTGGGAATTTCCGACCACCTACCGGTACTGACGCGCCTGCTGCTGCCCGCGCTGGATTAAGATGAGTTCGATACTGGACAAAGCCCGCGGCATTTCGCCATGCTCGGGTTGCGCCAGTTTTATAACGAAAAGACGGCAGATAGCCGCAGTACGTAGCGTAATTGATGCCAAGACTTCTCTGCCTCCTGCTTGCCGCCGTAGTCTGCTGTGGCGCAAGCCACGCCGCGCCGACCGCCAGCGATGCCCGCCCCCTGGTGCAAGTCGGCTATTACGAATTCCCCCCCTACTCCTACAGCGACAGCCTGGACCGTCCCAGCGGGGCGATTTTGCGCCTGAGCAAGCGCCTGCTGGAGCAGGCCGGCTATCGCGCAGAGATTCGCGCCTACCCCAGCGCGCGCCTGTATAGCGGCCTGCAGGATGGCAGCGTGCAGGTCTGGCCCGGCGCCCCCGGCAAGAGCGAACTGCGCGAGCACACCCTGGAAAGCCACTACCAGGTCGGCGAAATCGTCCTCAACCTGTATTTTCGCCACGACACCTTGCTGCCACGCATCCCGGAAGACCTCAAGGGCCGCGGCCTGATCATCATCAGCGGCTACACCTAATGGCAGCAGATCAACCAGCTGCTCGCAGACCCCGCCCTGGCCATCGAACAGCACCGCACCAGCACCCACACCGCCGCCCTGGAAATGCTTGAGCGCCGCCGCGGCGACTTCCTCCTCGACTACCAGACCCCGGTGGAGCAGGCACGCAAACGCCTGGGCATGGGCGAACTGCCCTTTGTCCAGTTGCAGCGCATTCCGCTCAAACTGATCGTCTCGCGCCACGCCCCCGGCGCCGAAGCCCTGCGCGACGCCCTGGACCGCGCCTATGAGGAACTGCAGGCGGCCGGCGAAGACCTGCATCTGCCATAGGGTGGACATGGCGTAGCCTTGTCCACCGTGAGCCCGCAGTGGTGGACAAGCCGCGCAGCGGCATGCCCACCCTACGCCAGAGAATCGACCATCACCTACTTACGCGGCTTGGCCCGCGCGGTGGGTTCGGCGATCAGCGGGTCGTCCGGCCAATAGTGCTTGGGGTAGCGCCCCTTGAGATCCTTCTTCACCTCGGCATAGGTACTGCGCCAGAAGTTGGCCAGATCCTGGGTCACCTGCACCGGGCGGCGCGCCGGCGACAGCAGGTGCAGCTTGACCACCTGCCGGCCACCGGCGATGCGCGGCGTGTCGGCCAGGCCGAACAGCTCCTGCAAGCGCACCGCCAGCACCGGCGGCTGCTCGCTGTAATCCAGGCCGATGCGCGAACCGGACGGCACCTGCAGGCTGCGCGGGGCCAGCTCGTCCAGGCGCTGCGGCAACGGCCAGGGCAGCAAATTAAGCAGCAGGCCGGGCAGATCCAGATTAGCGAAGTGGCTAAGGCGGCTGACGTTGTCCAGGTAGGGCTGCAGCCAGGCTTCCAGGGTCGCCAGCAAGGCCGTGTCACTGACATCCGGCCACTCGCTCGCCCCCGCAGCGGCCAGGTCGAGCCCCCGCAGCAAGGCCACCCGTGCCTGCCACTGGCGCAGTTCCGGGGTCCAAGGCAACAGCGCCAGGCCCTTGCGCCGCACCAGGCCGAGCAAGGCGCGGCTGCGCTGCTGTGGGTCCAGGCCACCCAGTGCTTCGCGCGCCAGCACCAGCTCGCCGACCTTGCGCTGGCGTTCGGCGCGCAGCGCGCCCTCGCGCTCGTCCCAATCCAGCACGTCCAGACAACTGACCTGCTCGGCCAGCACTCCGTCGAACAGCTGCGGATCGAGGTCGGCGGCCAGGTAGATGCGTTCCTCGCGCTGGCCCTGGCGGCTGCCAAGGTCGGCCACCACCAGCCAGGCGTGTTTCATCAGCCCATCCACTTCGGCGAACAAGGCCGCGCGGCCATTGGCCAGACGATATTCGGCGCCGCCCTCGCGGCGCTGCTGGGCGATGCGATCCGGGTAGGCAAAGGCCAGCAGCGCCCCCAGCCAACGCGGATGCTCGGGGTCGCCGACCGGCGTAGTGACAGGGCGCCGCTTAAGGTAACCCTGGAATTGCCGGGCCAGTTGCCGGGCGCGCTGCACCCCGCCCTGGGCGCCCCGGGCGGCGCGCGACTCGCCGGCAAGCAGGGCCAGGCGGCTATGCAAATCCGCACCCGCGCCGCGCAGAATATCGCGCTCGCCCAGCAGCGCGGCCAGGTCGCAGGCCAACGCACCCAGGCCAAGTTGCTGACCGCGCAACAGCAGATGGGCGATGCGCGGATGGGTCGGCAGCTCGGCCATGGCCTGGCCGTGGGCCGTCAGCACGCCCTGAGCATCGACCGCGCCCAGGCGCCCCAGCAAGTCCAGGGCCTGGGCATAGGCCGCCGCGGGTGGCGCATCGAGCCAGGCCAGCTCGGCCGGCTGCACGCCCCAGCGCACCAACTGCAGGGCCAGCCCGGCCAGATCGGCCTGGAGCATTTCCGCCGTGCCGTAGGCCGCCAGTTGTTCGTGCTGGGCCTGGGACCACAGGCGGTAACAGGCGCCCGGCTGCAAGCGCCCGGCACGACCGGCACGCTGGGTGGCCGAGGCGCGGGAAATGCGCTGGGTATCCAGGCGGGTCATGCCGCTGTTCGGGTCAAAGCGCGGCACCCGCGCCAGGCCGGCATCCACCACCACCCGCACGCCGTCGATGGTCAGGCTGGTTTCGGCGATATTGGTGGCCAACACCACCTTGCGCAGCCCCGCCGGCGCCGGCTCGATGGCCGCGCGCTGGGCGCTGAGGTCCAGCTCGCCATGCAGCGGGCAGAGCAGGATGTCGCTGCGGCCGCTCAGGGCTTCGGCCAGCTGTTCATTGACCCGGCGAATCTCCGCCTGCCCGGGCAGAAACACCAGCAGGCTGCCCGGCTCATCGTCCAGCGCCTGCAATACCGTCTGTACCACCCGCGGCTCCAGCCATTCGCCCAACTGAAACGGCGCGCCCCAGCGCTGCTCCACCGGGAACATGCGCCCCTC
>DASUOY010000482.1:0-8448 GCA_036276395.1 Pseudomonas sp. | reverse complement strand
GAGTGCGTCGACCTGTGTAACGACATCATCCGTGAGGAGGTGCAGGAAGCCCAGGCCGAGAGCAGTGCGCACAAACTGCCGGCGCCCAAGGAAATCAGCACCATCCTCGATCAGTATGTGATCGGCCAGGAGCGTGCGAAGAAGGTCTTGGCGGTAGCGGTATACAACCACTACAAGCGCCTCAACCAGCGCGACAAGAAAGATGATGTCGAGTTGGGGAAAAGCAACATCCTGCTGATTGGTCCGACTGGCTCGGGTAAAACCCTGCTGGCCGAAACCTTGGCTCGTTTGCTCAACGTGCCGTTCACCATCGCCGATGCCACCACCCTGACCGAAGCCGGTTATGTGGGGGAGGACGTCGAAAACATCATCCAAAAACTGCTGCAGAAGTGCGATTACGATGTGGAAAAGGCCCAGATGGGCATTGTCTATATCGATGAAATCGACAAGATCTCGCGCAAATCCGACAACCCCTCGATTACCCGCGACGTATCGGGTGAGGGCGTACAGCAGGCACTGCTCAAGCTGATCGAAGGCACTGTGGCTTCGGTGCCGCCGCAAGGTGGGCGCAAGCATCCGCAGCAGGAGTTCCTGCAGGTTGATACACGCAATATCCTGTTTATCTGTGGTGGTGCGTTCTCGGGCTTGGAGAAAGTCATCCAGGGCCGTTCGACCAAGGGCGGCATTGGCTTCAACGCCGAAGTACGCAGCAAGGATCTGGGCAAGAAGGTTGGCGAGTCGCTGCGCGCAGTCGAGCCGGATGATCTGGTCAAGTTTGGTCTGATTCCCGAGTTCGTTGGCCGCTTGCCGGTTATCGCGACCCTGGATGAGTTGGATGAAGCGGCGCTGGTGCAGATTCTGACCGAGCCGAAAAACGCTCTGACCAAGCAGTACGCCAAGCTGTTCGAGATGGAAGGGGTTGAGCTGGAATTCCGTCCGGATGCGCTGAAGTCAGTGGCGCACAAGGCTTTGGAGCGTAAAACCGGTGCTCGCGGCCTGCGTTCGATTCTCGAAGGTATCCTGCTCGATACCATGTACGAGATTCCGTCGCAGTCGGATGTCAGCAAGGTGGTGATCGATGAGAGCGTTATCGATGGCACCTCCAAGCCGCTGCTGATCTACGAGAACAACGAACTGCCGGCCAAGGCTGCGCCTGACGCGTAACAGGCTTGTAACATGTTGAAAGCAAGGGGCCTGCGGGCCCCTTTGCTTTTGCAGTAGCAGCGCTTGTTTTTTGTTGGGGCTGCCCCCATCTTAGGGCTAAGGGTCATCCCATCTGTTTACGGCCTTATGGCCGCCGTAGAGCCGAATATCATGAAGACAACCATCGAATTGCCTCTCCTGCCGTTGCGCGATGTTGTGGTCTATCCGCACATGGTCATCCCGCTGTTCGTCGGGCGTGAAAAGTCCATTGAGGCCCTTGAGGCTGCAATGACCGGTGAGAAGCAGATTCTGCTGCTCGCGCAGAAGAACCCCGCGGACGATGACCCGGACGAAGCCGGCCTCTATCGCGTGGGTACTGTCGCAACAGTGCTGCAGTTGCTGAAACTTCCCGATGGCACGGTCAAGGTGCTGGTCGAGGGCGAGCAGCGCGGCGAAATCGAGCGCTTTATTGAGGTCGACGGCCATTGTCGCGCCGAAGTTCAGCTGATCGATGAAGCTGAAGTGGCCGAGCGTGAGTCCGAGGTGTTTACCCGCAGCCTGCTCAGTCAGTTCGAGCAGTATGTGCAGCTAGGCAAGAAGGTACCGGCCGAGGTGCTGGCCTCGCTCAATGGTATCGATGAGCCGGGTCGTCTGGTCGACACCATGGCGGCCCATATGGTGCTGAAGATCGAGCAGAAGCAGGAAATCCTGGAAATTACCGATCTGTCTGCGCGGGTCGAGCATGTGCTGGCCCTGCTGGATGCCGAGATCGATCTGTTGCAGGTCGAGAAGCGCATCCGTGGTCGGGTTAAGAAGCAGATGGAGCGCAGCCAGCGCGAGTACTACCTGAATGAGCAGATGAAGGCCATTCAGAAGGAACTCGGCGACAGCGAAGAAGGGCATAACGAACTCGATGAACTGAAAAAGCGTATCGAGAGCGCCGGCCTGACTGCCGAAGCCCATACCAAGGCCACTGCCGAACTGAACAAGCTCAAGCAGATGTCGCCGATGTCGGCCGAAGCCACGGTGGTGCGCTCCTATATCGACTGGCTGGTTAATGTGCCGTGGAAGGCGCAGAGCAAGGTGCGCCTGGATCTGGCCCGCGCCGAAGCAATTCTCGATGCGGATCACTATGGTCTGGATGAGGTCAAGGAACGCATCCTCGAGTACCTCGCCGTGCAGAAGCGGGTGAAGAAGATCAAGGGGCCGGTACTCTGCCTGGTCGGTCCGCCTGGTGTGGGTAAAACCTCACTGGCCGAGTCTATTGCCAGTGCCACCAACCGCAAGTTCGTGCGCATGGCCTTGGGCGGCGTACGTGACGAAGCGGAGATTCGTGGTCACCGCCGCACCTATATTGGCTCCATGCCGGGTCGCCTGATTCAGAAAATGACCAAGGTTGGGGTGCGCAACCCACTGTTCCTGCTCGACGAGATCGACAAGATGGGCCAGGACATGCGCGGCGACCCGGCTTCGGCGTTGCTGGAGGTGCTCGATCCTGAGCAGAACCACAACTTCAACGATCACTACCTGGAAGTCGATTACGACCTGTCGGACGTGATGTTCCTCTGCACCGCCAACTCCATGAATATTCCAGCGGCATTGCTGGATCGGATGGAGGTGATTCGTCTGCCCGGTTATACCGAGGACGAGAAAATCAATATCGCGATCAAATACCTGGCGCCCAAGCAAATTCAGGCCAATGGCCTGAAAAAGACCGAGCTGGTACTTGAGCAGGCAGCTATTCGCGACATCATTCGCTACTACACCCGCGAGGCGGGTGTGCGTGGGCTTGAGCGGCAGATTGCCAAGGTGTGCCGCAAGGTGGTCAAGGAGCACTCCACCGAGAAGCGTTTCCAGGTCACGGTAACGGCCGATTCACTCGAGCATTTCCTCGGGGTGCGCAAGCATCGCTATGGTCTGGCCGAGCAGCAGGATCAGATTGGCCAGGTCACAGGTCTTGCCTGGACCCAAGTTGGCGGGGAACTGCTGACCATTGAAGCTGCTGTGGTACCGGGCAAGGGCCAATTGATCAAGACCGGCTCACTTGGTGATGTGATGCTGGAATCGATCACTGCGGCGCAGACCGTGGTGCGTAGCCGGGCCAAGAGCCTGGGCGTGCCTGTGGACTTCTATGAGAAGCGCGACATCCATATCCATATGCCGGAAGGGGCGACCCCCAAAGATGGCCCCAGCGCAGGCGTGGGCATGTGCACGGCGCTGGTTTCGGCGCTGACCCAGATCCCCGTGCGCGCGGATGTGGCCATGACTGGTGAAATCACCTTGCGTGGTCAGGTGCTGGCCATTGGTGGTTTGAAAGAGAAGCTTCTGGCCGCGCACCGTGGTGGAATCAAAACCGTGATCATTCCAGAAGAGAATGTTCGTGATTTGAAGGAAATTCCGGAGAATATTAAGCAAGACCTGCAGATTAAACCGGTTAAATGGATTGACGAGGTCCTGCAAATTGCGCTGCAATACGCCCCGGAGCCCTTGCCTGATGCGGCTCCTGAGATAGTTGCACAGGATGACAAGCGCGAGACTGATTCCAAGGAGCGAATTAGCACGCATTAGCCGGAGGGCTTCCTTGACACCATTTTAGAGCCCTTGTTATAAAGCGGCTCTTATCGTGTCAGCAGGCCTTCCAGCACCCGCTTTGCTTACACTTAAAAGCAAGAAATAAACTCAATAGAAATTAAGGGGACTTAAGAGTGAACAAGTCGGAACTGATCGATGCCATCGCCGCATCTGCTGATATCCCGAAAGCTGTTGCTGGCCGTGCGCTGGACGCAGTGATTGAATCCGTTACTGGTGCTCTGAAGGCTGGTGACTCCGTTGTGCTGGTTGGTTTCGGTACCTTCGCTGTTAAAGAGCGTGCTGCGCGCACTGGCCGCAACCCGCAAACTGGTAATCCGATCAGCATCGCTGCTGCCAAGATCCCAGGTTTCAAAGCCGGTAAAGCTCTGAAAGACGCTGTCAACTAAGTCTTTTTCGAGCTTTGCCCTGCAGATCAGCTTGCTGCTGATCTGCTAGCGGAGCGGTAAAGCGGCTGGCTTGCCCGGCCCTGGTTACCACGAAGCGAAATTACAATTCGTTCCGCTCCGCCAGTTACGAGAAGGCGCATCCACTGATGCGCCTTTCTTCTATCCGGATTTTACCCACACTGCGCGGCTGCTTATTTTGTACAGTCGTTCTGGGGGACGCATGCTGCAGAACATTAGGGACAATTCACAGGGTTGGATTGCCAAAACCATTATCGGCCTGATCGTCGCGCTGATGGCGCTGACCGGTGTCGATGCCATTTTTACCAGCACCAGTAATAGCCAGAACGCGGCCGAGGTGAATGGCGAAGAAATCAGCACGGTAGAGCTGACCCAGGCCGTTGAAATGCAGCGCCGGCAGTTGCTGCAGCAGTTGGGCAAGGATTTCGATGCCTCCCTGCTGGATGAGAAGCTGCTGCGTGAAGCCGCGCTGAATGGCCTTGTCGAGCGTACCTTGCTGCTGGGCAGCGCTAAAGACGCCAATTTCTCCTTCTCGGCCCAGGCGCTCGATCAGCTTATCCTGAAGACTCCGGAGTTTCTGGTTGACGGGCAGTTCAGTGCCGAGCGTTTCGATCAGGTGATTCGCCAACTGGGTTACAACCGTCTGCAATTCCGCCAGATGCTTGAGCAGGAAATGCTTATTGGTCAGCTGCGTGCCGGCTTGGCCAATAGTGGTTTCGTCACCGATGCGCAGGTTCAGGCTTTCGCCAGGCTGGAAAAGCAGACCCGTGATTTCGCCACCCTGACCTTGCAGGCGGACCTCGATGCTGTAGTGCTCAGCGAGGATGATATCAAGGCCTATTACGATGCTCAGGCCAGTGAGTTTATGAGCCCCGAACAGGTCATCTTGGAATATGTCGAGCTGAAAAAAGAAGCCTTCTTTGATCAGGTCGAAGTCAGCCAGGAAGAGCTGCAGAGCGCTTACCAGAACGAAATCGCCAACCTCGCCGAACAGCGCCGTGCCGCGCATATTCTGGTTGAGGTCAGCGATAAGCTGAACGATGAGCAGGCCAAAGCCAAGCTGGCTGAGGTGCAAAAGCGTCTGCAGCAGGGCGAAGACTTTGCTGTCCTGGCCAAAGAGTTCTCCGATGACTCCGGCTCTGCAGGCGAGGGTGGTGACTTGGGCTTTGCCGGCCCGGGAGTCTATGACCCGGCCTTTGAAGAAGCCCTCTATGCGCTTGCTGAGAACGCCGTATCGGCGCCAGTGCGCAGCGAGTTTGGCTGGCACTTGATCAAGTTGCTGGGCGTGCAAGCGCCAGAAGTGCCGAGCTTTGCCAGCCTTGAAGAAAAGTTGCAGCGTGATCTCAAGGCGCGTCAGGTCGAGCAGCGCTTTGTCGAGGTTGCCAAGGATCTGGAAGATGCGGCTTTCGAGGCATCGGATCTGGCTCAGCCGGCCCAGGAGCTTGGCCTTGAGGTCAAGGTTACCGAGGCATTCGGCCGGCAGGGTGGCGAAGGTCTGGCTGCCAACCGCCAAGTGGTCCAGGCCGCGTTCAGCGATGAAGTGCTGGAAGATGGCAGCAATAGCAGCGTTATCGAGCTGGATCCGAATACCGTGGTGGTGGTGCGTGTCAAAGAGCACAAGAAGCCTGAGCAATTGGCGCTTGAACAAGTGGCCGAGAGTATCCGTACCCAGTTGACCAAGGTTCGCGCCAGCGAAGCGGTGAAAGCCAAAGGCGAGGAGCTGCTGGCGGCTCTGCGCAGTGGTAAAACACCGATCGAGCAGGCCGACTCCGGAAACACCTGGCAAGTGGTTGAAGCGGCTACCCGTAGCCAGGAAGGTGTAGATCCTGCGGTGCTGCAGGCACTGTTCCGCATGCCCAAGCCTGCTGGCAGCGACAAGCCGAGCTTCGCCACGGTCAGCCTGGCCAATGGTGATCTGGTGGTGCTGCGTTTGAATGGTGTCAGCCAGCCTGAGCAGGCCCTGTCCGCCGAGGAAATGGCCATGTACCGTCGCTTCCTCGCCTCGCGGGTAGGCCAGCAAGACTTCGATGCCTTCCGCAAGCAGCTACAAGCCCAGGCGGATATTGAGCGTTTCTGATAGCGCTGGATGAAGAATGGCAGGGAGCCATTTTTAACGTCGCGCAGCGACGGCCCTAAGGGTAATTGCCATGGATGGCAACGCATAAAAAAGGCCGCTTAACTAAGCGGCCTTTTTTATTGCGGCGGTTTAACGCCTTACTCTTCCATGGCGCCCATGGCGGTGGTGTTGAAGCCGCCATCGACGTACATGATCTCGCCGCTGACGCCCGAGGCGAGGTCAGAGCAGAGGAAGGCGCCGGCGTTGCCGACTTCATCGATGGTTACGTTACGGCGCAGCGGAGTCTGCTTCTCGTTGGCCGCGAGCATCTTGCGAAAGCTCTTGATCCCGGATGCCGCCAGGGTGCGGATCGGGCCGGCGGAGATGGCGTTGACGCGGGTGCCTTCTGGGCCGAGGCTGCCGGCCAGGTAACGTACGCCGGCTTCCAGGCTGGCCTTGGCCATGCCCATGACGTTGTAGTTCGGCATGGTGCGCTCGGCGCCCAGGTAGGAGAGGGTCAGCAGGCTGCCGTTGCGGCCTTTCATCATCTCGCGGCCGGCTTTGGCCAGGGCGACGAAACTGTAGGCGCTGATGTCGTGGGCGATGCGGAAACCTTCACGGGTGGTGACGTCGGTGAAGTCACCATCCAGCTGATCACCCGGAGCGAAGCCTACGGAGTGAACGATGCAATCCAGGCCGTCCCACTTCTTGCTCAGGGCTTCGAAGACCGAGGCAATTTCCTCATCCTTGGCCACATCGCAGGGGAAGCAGAGTTCAGGGCCCGAGCCCCAGCCAGCGGCGAACTCTTCGACGCGGCCCTTGAGCTTTTCGTTCTGATAGGTGAAGGCCAGTTCGGCGCCTTCACGGTGCATGGCTGCCGCGATGCCGGAGGCGATGGACAGTTTGCTGGCTACGCCAACGATCAGTACGCGCTTGCCGCTTAGAAAACCCATGTGTGTTGTTCCTCTTCCTGTCTGCAAGGATTAGTCAGCTGGGGCCATAAAGGCTGCTTCCAGCAACTGCTGTGTATAGATGTTCTGTGGCGCGGCAAAGACACGTGCAGCCGGGCCCTGTTCCACCACCTTGCCCTGTTTGACCACCATCACCTGATGGCTCAGGGCCCTGACCACGGCCAGATCGTGGCTGATAAACAGGTAGGTCAGGTTGTATTTGGCCTGCAGCGAGCGCAGCAGTTCGACCACTTGGCGCTGCACCGTACGGTCGAGGGCCGAGGTCGGTTCATCCAGCAGGATCAGCGCGGGCTTCAGCACCAGGGCGCGGGCGATGGCAATGCGCTGGCGTTGGCCGCCGGAGAATTCGTGGGGATATCGGTGCCGGGTCTCCGGGTCCAGGCCCACTTCAACCAGGGCGGCGATGATCGCCTGCTCCTGTTCGGCTTCGTTGCCCATGCGATGAATCTGCAAGCCCTCGCCGACAATCTGCCCCACCGACATGCGCGGGCTGAGGCTGCCGAAGGGGTCCTGGAAGACCACCTGCATCTGCCGGCGCAGCGGCCGTACTTGCTGTTGCGACAGATTATCCAGGGCCTGGCCCTGAAAACGGATGCCGCCTTGGCTGCCCAGTAAGCGCAGGATGGCCAGGCCCAGGGTGGATTTACCCGAGCCGCTTTCGCCGACTATGCCCAGGGTATGACCCTGGGGCAGGCTGAAGTTGATGCCATCCACCGCCTTTACATGATCGACGGTGCGCCGCAGCAAACCTTTCTTGATCGGGAACCAGACGCGCAGATCTTCGACCTCCAGCAGCGTCTTGCCTGCGGGCTGCTCGACCGGCCCGCCGCTGGGCTCGGCCCCCAGCAGTTCGCGGGTATAAGGGTGCTGCGGGGCATGGAACAGCTGGTCGCAGGCGGCCTGTTCGACTATCTGGCCGCGCTGCATCACGCATACCCGATGGGCGATGCGGCGCACCAGGTTGAGATCGTGGCTGATCAGCAGCATGGCCATGCCCAGGCGTGCCTGCAGATCCTTGAGCAGTTCGAGGATCTTCAGCTGTACGGTGACGTCCAGCGCCGTGGTCGGCTCGTCGGCGATCAGCAGTTCCGGCTCATTGGCCAGGGCCATGGCGATCACCACGCGCTGGCGTTGACCGCCCGACAGCTCATGGGGATAGGCCTTGAGGCGTTTGTGCGGTTCGGGGATGCCTACCAGGTCGAGCAGCTCCAGAGTACGGGCGGTAGCGGCCTTGCCGGTCAGGCCTTTGTGCAGGGCCAGCACCTCGTTGATCTGTTTCTCG
>DASUOY010000481.1:0-5629 GCA_036276395.1 Pseudomonas sp. | reverse complement strand
CCCTGCAACGGGTAGACCAGGAAGCTGCCGGAGTTGAACGACAGCGGAATGATCACCAGCACCGGCAGGATCAGGAACAGCAGCACCAGCGCGCACAGGCTGCGGTGGGCCCAGAACCAGGCACGTTCGATCGGCGACTTGTAGGGACTCAGCATCTCGATATTCTCCTGATCAACCCAGACGCAGGCGGCTAGCGCCCACCAGCCAGCTGTACACCACATAGAGCAGCATGGTGGCCAGCAGCAGCAGGCCGCCGAGGGCCGTGGCCATGCCCCAGTTGATGGTGGTGTTGGTGTAGAAGGCGACGAAGTAGCTGATCATCTGGTCGCTCGGGCTGCCCAGCAGGGCCGGGGTGATGTAGTAGCCGATGGACAGAATGAACACCAACAGGCAGCCGGCGCCGACGCCGGCCAGGGTCTGCGGGAAGTACACCCGCCAGAAGCTGGCGAAGGGGTGGCAGCCGAGGGAAATCGCCGCACGCATATAGGTGGGCGAGATGCCCTTCATCACGCTGTAGATCGGCAGGATCATAAACGGCAGCATGATGTGCACCATCGCCACATAGACCCCGGTGCGGTTAAACACCAGCTGCAGCGGCTGGTCGATGATGCCCATGGCCATCAGCGCGCTGTTGATCAGGCCGCCCGACTGCAGCAGCACGATCCACGCCGCCACCCGCACCAGAATCGAGGTCCAGAACGGCAGCAGCACCAGGATCATCAACAGGTTGCTGGTGCGGGTCGGCAGATTGGCCAGCAGGTAGGCCAGCGGATAGGCCAGCACCAGGCAGAGGGCGGTGATCACCAGGCCCATCCAGAAGGTACGGGCGAAGATGTCCAGGTAGATGGCCTGGTCCGGGGTGGCCGGGGCCAGCTCGCCGAGGTCATCGATGCGGTGGTCGAGGGCCGCCAGCAGGTAGTAGGAGGTGAAGGCGCTGTCGTTGCGGCGGATCACCTGCCAGTAGGCCGGGTCGCCCCAGCGTTCGTCGAGGCTCTCCAGGGCATCCTTGTACGAGGCAGGCTCCTGCTTGAACGGCAGCGCGCGCCCGGTCTTGGCCATCAGGCTGCGGTAGCCGGCCAGCTCCATGTTCAGGCGCTTGGACAGATCACCTATGGTCTGCTGCTTGCGCGCCTCGGCGAGGTCCAGGCTAAGGGCCTTGTAGGCCGCCTCTTCCGGCAGGCCACGGCCATCCCAGGTGGCGATCGCCGCCACTGTACGCGACAGGCTGCGCACCACTTCGGGATTTTCCACGCTTTTGTAGAGCAGGATGCCGATCGGCAGGATGAACACCACCACGAGGAACACCAGCAGCGGCAGGATCAGGCCCTGCGCCTTGAGGCGGTTGATCCGCTCGGCACGCGCCAACTTCTGCTTCAGGGTGAGCCCGGCGAATTCGCTGAGGGGGACGGTTTCAGCCATTGCTAGCTCCGCTAAATCTGGCCGCGCGAGGCGGCAGGAAAAAAGAGATGAGGGTGCGCCCAAGGCGCCAGCCCCCATCCCCAGACCCTCTCCCGCAGGAGAGGGGGTGTTAGCAACTTACTTGGCGGCCCAGGCGTTGAAGCGCTGTTCCAGCTGCTCGCCGAAATCGGCCCAGAACTCCACGTCCATGGCGACCTGGCCGGCGATGTTTTCCGGGGTGGTCGGCATGTCCGCCAGCAGGCCCTTGTCGAGCAGCGCCACGGCGGTCTTGTTGGCCGGGCCGTAGGCGATGTTCGACGAGTAGACCTTCTGCTGCTCCGGCTGCACGGTGAAGGCGGCGAAGGCCTTGGCCGCATCGAGATCCTTGGCACCTTTCGGGATGGCCCAGGAGTCGAAGTCGTAGACGCCACCGTTCCACACCACTTTCAGGTTGCTCTCCTTCTGCACGGCGGCGATGCGGCCGTTGTAGGCGGAGCTCATGACCACGTCGCCGGAAGCGAGGAACTGCGGCGGCTGGGCACCGGCTTCCCACCACTGGATGTGCGGCTTGATCTGGTCGAGCTTCTTGAAGGCGCGGTCCTGGCCTTCCTGGGTGGCGAGCACGCCATACACGTCTTTCGGCGCCACGCCGTCAGCCATCAGGGCGAATTCCAGGGTGTACTTGGCGCCCTTGCGCAGGCCGCGCTTGCCCGGGAATTTGCTCACGTCCCAGAAATCGGCCCAGCCGGTCGGGGCGCTGGCCAGCTTGTCGGCGTTGTAGGCGAGCACCGTGGACCAAACGAAGAAGCCCACGCCGCAAGGCTGCACGGCGCCGTCGATAAAGTTGGCGGCATCGCCGAACAGGGCCGGGTCGAGTTCCTCGAACAGGCCCTCGTCACAGCCGCGGGCCAGTTCCGGCGATTCCACTTCCACCAGGTTCCACGACACGCTGTTGGTGTCGACCATGGCTTTGACCTTGGCCATCTCGCCGTTGTATTCGCCGGCGATCACCTTGCCTTTGCCGGCCGCTTCCCACGGCTGGTAGAAGGCCTTGGTCTGCGCCTCCTTGTTGGCGCCACCGAAGGAAATCACCGTCAGGTCGGCGGCGGCCGCCTGGCCAGCGCAGGCCAGGCCGAGTGCCAGGGCGCCGAGGCGAAGGTTGCTGTGCAGTTTGCTCATTGTTGTTATCTCCACTATGCAGGGTTTTTAAACAGACGCTAGGGCGCTGCAGCACTCACTCCGCCAGCAGCGGATCGAGGGCGCGGACGTGTTCCACATGCCAGCCAAGCGGCACCACATCGCCCACGCCCATGGCGGGATCGAGCTCGGCAATCGGCTGCTTGACGAAGAAATCGGGCTTGCCGCACACCTCCATACGGATGCGCACGTGGTCACCCAGGTAGATGAACTCCACCACCCGCCCGGAGAAGCGGTTGGCGCACTGCTCGCTGGCGCCGTTGAGGCGCACGCGCTCGGGGCGGATCGACAGGGTCACCGGCTCGCCGGGCGCACCGACGTTGACCGCCAGCGCCTCGACCTTCTCGCCACGACTCAGGCCGACCGTGCAACGCTCGCCATCGCGGCTGAGCAGCTGGCCGCTGATGCGGTTGTTCTCGCCGATAAAGTTGGCGACGAAGGTGTTCTTCGGTGCCTCGTAGAGGTCACGCGGCGGGGCGATCTGCTGGATCTCGCCCTGATGGAACACCGCCACCCGGTCGGACATGGTCAGCGCTTCACCCTGGTCGTGGGTCACATAGACCACGGTGACGCCCAGGCGCTGGTGGATGTGCTTGATCTCCATCTGCATATGCTCGCGCAGCTGCTTGTCCAGCGCGCCGAGCGGCTCGTCCATCAGCACCAACTGCGGCTCGAACACCAGGGCGCGGGCCAGGGCCACGCGCTGCTGCTGGCCGCCGGAGAGCTGCGCCGGGTAGCGATTGCGGAAACTGTCGAGCTGGACCATGGCCAGCGCCTTCTTCACCCGCTCGGTGCTGTCGGTGCGCGACATGCCGCGCACGCTCAGGGGGAAAGCGAGGTTTTCGGCCACTGTCATATGGGGGAACAGGGCGTAGTTCTGGAACACCATGCCGATATCGCGCTTGTGCGGCGGCAGGTGGTTGAGGGAGCGGCCGTCGAGGAGGATCTCGCCGGCGGTGGGGGTTTCGAAACCGGCCAGCATCATCAGGCTGGTGGTTTTACCCGAACCGGAAGGCCCCAGCAGGGTGAGAAACTCGCCCTTGCGGATATCCAGATTGAGATCCTTGACGATCAGGTTTTCGCCGTCGTAGCTCTTCTGCACGCCACGAAAGCTCACCAACACATCGCTTGCCTGAGACCCGGTCATCGCCACACCCTTGTTGTTGTCTGCACGCTGTTGAGTACAAGACTAGGGGCGATGCACGGCCGGCAGAATCGGGCGGGATGACAACCTTGTATCAGGCGAGCGGAGAACTTAGCGTAGGGATTGCCCTACAAATTCCGAGGGGTTTACTAGGCCATTGCCGTCACTGGCAGCGACCCTGGCAGGTACTTAGAGCCTGTTTACGATCTCGCGAGCTAGAGCCCTACAAGGCGCTACGTAGTAACAGCCTTCGGCTGGTCAAAACGGCGAGGACGCGGAGTTTACGAGCTGTAAATGAGCAGTCCGAGCCTGTTTTTAACGCAGTAGGGCCGACGCGCAGCAGATCGTAAACAGGTTCTTAGAGGAGCTTGTGCTCCATGGCATAGCGCACCAGGTCGGCCACCGAATGGATGCCAAGCTTCTGCATCAGGCGCGCCTTGTGGGTGCTCACGGTCTTGTTGCTGACCGCCAGGTGCAGGGCGATATCGTTGACCCCCTCGCCGCGCACCAGGCGCTCGAACACCGAGAACTCGCGCTCGGACAGCTGCGCATGGGGCGGCCGCGAATCGGTCAGGCCGACCTCGAAGACCATGCGGTCGGCCAGCTCGGGGTCGATATAGCGCCCGCCGCCGGCCACCTTGCGGATCGCGGCGATCAGCAGTGCCGGGTCGCTGTCCTTGGTGGCGTAACCGGCGGCCCCGATCTTCAGGGCGCGGGCGGCCATCTGCGCCTCGTCGTGCATGGACAGCACCAGAATCGCCGGCGGCCGGGTCAGGGCGCGGATCCGCGGAATGGCCTCGAGGCCATTGACCCCGGGCATGGAGATATCCAGCAGGACCACATCGCATTCGACCTTGCGCAGGGTTTCCAGCAACTGCTCGCCATTGCTCGCCTCCCCCACCACCTCGAGGTCGCGCGCCATGCCGATCAGCTGCTTGATGCCCTCGCGCACTATGGCGTGGTCCTCTGCCACCAATACCCGAATCACGTCGCCACCTCCTCATCCAGCGCCACTCGCGCCAGCAGCGTAGTCCCCTCCCCCGGCTGGCTGTCAATCTGCAAACGGCCGCCGAGCATGAAAACCCGCTCCTGCATGCCGACCAGGCCGAAGGACTGCCCCGCCTTGCGCTGCTCGGGAGCGAAGCCCTTGCCGTCGTCGATCACGCACAGGCACAGCTCGCCGCCCTCGACCCGCAGGTAGACCTGTACGCTATGGGCGCCGGCATGGCGCATCACATTGGTCAGGGCCTCCTGAAGAATGCGGAACAGGCCGATGGCCTTGGCGTCGCTGAGCGGCGGCAGGTTGTCCGGCACCTCGACCAGGCAGGGAATCTGTGTGCGCGCCTCGAAACGCCGCACCTGCCACTCGATGGCCGAGGCGATGCCGGCATCGAGAATCGGCGGGCGCAGAGCCGTGGCCACATCGCGCACCAGTTGGAACAGCTGGGCGATCAGGCGCTTCATGCTGGCCAGGCGCTCGTCCAGGCCCTCGACCTGGCCGGCGAAGGCCAGTTCGCACATGGCGGTTTCCAGCTTGAGCACGGTGAGCACCTGGCCCAGCTCGTCGTGCACCTCGCGGGCGATGCGCGCCTTCTCCTCCTCGCGCACGCTCTCCAGGTGGGCGGCCAGCTCGCGCAAGCGCGCGCGGGAATCGGCCAGTTCCAGCTCCACCTGCTTGTTCTCGGTGATGTCCCAGACTATCCCGTCCCACACCACTCGCCCGGCGCCCAGGCGGCGAGCGGTGGCCTTGATATCGGCCCAGCGCAGCTGCCCGGCGCGGGTGAGGATGCGCCCCTGCCACTGCCAGTCGCTGTCGCCAAGCAGGGCGGCATCCTGGGTGCGGTGGTAGCTGGCCTGATCCTCTGGGTGCACCAGGCTGCGGATACCGCG
>DASUOY010000480.1:0-10981 GCA_036276395.1 Pseudomonas sp. | reverse complement strand
GTGGGGCGTCGCTGGGCGAGGTTAAAAATTGCTTCATGCAATTTTTATGGGCCGCGTGAGATTATTTTGCCGTTTGACTGCCTAAGTCTGTGTAAGCCGAGAGGAGTCTTTTGCTGTGACTGCCAAGCCCGCCCCGGAAAGCGCCACCCACCTGGCCCATGCCGTAGCCGAGAGTGTTCAGTATCAGGGGCGCAAGGCCAGTCGCCAGGGTAGCGAGCAGCGCCGCCAGGCGATTCTCGATGCCGCCATGCGCATTATCGTGCGTGAGGGCGTGCGTGCCGTGCGCCACCGCGCCGTCGCCGCCGAGGCCCAGGTGCCGCTTTCTGCGACCACCTATTACTTCAAAGATATCAATGACCTGATCACCGATACCTTCGCCCAGTTCGTCGAGCGCAGTGCGGCCCATATGGGCCAGTTCTGGAGTGGCACCGAAGGCTTGCTGCGTGAGCAGGTCAGCCGCCTGGATGGCAGCGCCGAGGCGCGCCGGCGCCTGGCCAGTGAAATCGCCCGGCTGGCCGTGGAGTATGTGCGCAACCAGTTGCTGCAGCGCCGCGATCATCTGCTGGCCGAGCAGGCCTTCCAGCAGGAGGCCCTGCTCAACCCACGCTTGCATGATCTGGTGCGGGCCCATCGGCAGATTCTGCTGCAGGGCGTCACCCATTTCTTCGAGGTGCTGGGGTCGCAGCAGCCCGAGCAGGATGCCAAGCTATTGACGGCGATTATTGTGCGCATGGAGTATCAGGGCCTGCTCGATGGAGTCGAGCATCTGGACAGTGAAGAGATGTTGGCCATTCTTAAACGTTATATGCACTTGGTCCTGGGCCTCTGAGCCCGGCCAGGTCGCTTACAAGGAGAGCTGAATGAACGCCTGGCGCGCGCTGCTTGCCGTGTCCTTCCTGCTGCTCAGTGGCTGTCTGGTCACCTTCAAGGACCCGATCCCAGCCAATGAGGCCGCCCCCATCCCCTTGCTTGGCGAGTGGTCGCGCAAGAACGAGTGGGGTGAGCAGCTGTATCTGTTGATTACCCGCTCCGGTTCCAATGTCTACAAGGCCCGGGCCTATGTCGACAGCCTGGATAACCTCGATAGCGTCGAGGAGTATGGCTTCACCGTGGCGCATCACGGCCGCCGCTGGTATCTGTCGGCGGGCTTGCCGAAGCGCAAGGGGGCCAACTTCGCCATTGTCGGGTTCGAGTTGACCAGCGGCAATGAGCTGGTGATCTACAACCTGGATGTCGATCGCATTCTCCAGGAGATGGAGCAAGGAACCCTGCAGGGTGAGGTCTTTGACAGTGGCGAAGGCGATGGCGTGCTGGTTACCAGCCCGCTGGAAAAGGTCTTCTCCTACCTCGATGATCAGGCCAATTCGGATGTGTTTATCGAGGTCGCGCGCTACCAGCGCGTGGCCGAATAGGGTGGGGCCGGCATGAATAGCCAGACCGGGTTGGACGACTATCAGTTGACCGTGCGGGCGTTGTCCGAGCGCATTGTCGAGGCGCAGAACCCCATCCGCGTGCTGGATGCGGTGAAGTGGGATGACACTATCCGCAGCGAGTTTTTCAAGCACAAGGGCAAGCAGCTGCCCCAGGTCGACCGCGCTTACTACGAGGGGCGCCCCCTGGCTTTTGACGCGGCGGAGAAGAAGCTGGAGTTCCAGAATATCGAGCGCGATATCACCCGCTTGCTGGGCCAGTTCAATCCGGTGGGGCAGATCATGCGCCGCATGTGCCGCGAATACCGCATGGTCATCCGCATGCTCGAGGCCCGCGGCACCGCCGATTTTGGCCTGATCTCCCAGGAACTCTACGGCGCGGCGTCGGATGCCTTCCACGCCGGCGACCCGACCCTGGCCGATCTGGGCCTGATGTTTTCCGACTTCCTGAACAATATCGCCAACCGCGGCGACCTCAAGGACGAACCCAAGACCCTTAACGCCAAGGAGGCGGTCAACCTGCTGCAGCACCGCCTGAACAAGGTGTTCGGCGAGGCCGAAAGCACCATCCGCGTGTTCGAGTCCGACGGCATTCTCGCCGACGCGGCGGCGGGGGCTGACTACATCAAGATCCGCGCCGATGCCATGTTCAACGAACGTGACGTCAAAGCCCTGGAGGTGCACGAGGGCCTGGTGCATGTGGCGACCACCCTCAATGGTCTGAGTCAGCCGGTTTGCACCTTTCTGGCCAAGGGGCCGCCATCGTCCACCGTGACCCAGGAAGGCCTGGCGATCCTGATGGAGGTGATCGCCTTCGCCTCCTACCCGACGCGCTTGCGCAAGCTGACCAACCGCACCCGCGCCATCCATATGGCCGAGGAGGGCGCGGACTTTCTGCAGGTGTTCGAGTTCTACCGCGAGCAGGGTTTCAGCCAGGAAGAGTGCTACAGCAACGCCAACCGGGTGTTTCGCGGTTCAACCCCCAATGGCCTGCCCTTCACCAAGGATCTGTCCTATCTGAAGGGCTTTATCATGGTCTACAACTACATCCAGTTGGCCGTGCGCAAGGGCAAGCTGGAGCAGATTCCCCTGCTGTTCTGTGGCAAGACCACCCTGGAAGATATGCGCACCCTGCGCCAACTGGTGGATGAGGGCCTGGTGACGCCGCCCAAGTACCTGCCGCCGCAGTTCAGCGACCTCAACTCGCTGTCAGCCTGGATGTGTTTCTCCAACTTCCTCAATCATCTCAGCCTGGATCGTATAGAGGCCGATTACTCCAATATCCTCTAGGAGCTACTGCGCTCGGTTATGCGGCGTTGCGTACGACCTGAAAAATGCTCATTTACAGTCGTAAACTCCGCTTTTTCAGGTCGCACGCGCCTTGCCTAGCCTTCGCTCGTTATGCTCCTAACCCTTCAATAGAAGAACCGTAGCCCGGATGCAATCCGGGGCGCTTTCCCCGCTTTGTCAGGAGCTTCGCCATGCCCAGCCATCGACTCGACTACGAAATCCTCGGCGCCTCGGCGCAGAGCGTGGAAATCATCCTCGAACCCGGCGCCACGGTGATCGCCGAGGCCGGGGTGATGAATTACATGACCGAGGGTGTGCGCTTCGAGACGCGCATGGGTGACGGCTCGGCCAGCGGCGTGCTGGGCAAGCTATGGGGCATGGGCAAGCGCATGCTCACCGGCGAATCGCTGTTTATGACGCATTTCTCCAACGCCGGCAAAACCCAGGCGCGGGTGGCCTTTGCCGCGCCTTACCCGGGCACCGTGGTGCCGATCCAGTTGGCCGAGCACGGCGGCACGCTGATCTGCCAGAAGGATGCCTTTCTCTGCGCGGCCTATGGCACGGCGCTGGGCATCAGCTTCAACAAGCGCCTGGGCGCCGGGTTCTTCGGTGGTGAGGGCTTTATCCTGCAAAAGCTCGAAGGCGACGGTCTGGCCTTCGTGCATGCCGGCGGCACGGTGATCCGCAAGGAGCTGAACAACGAAACCCTGCGCCTGGACACCGGTTGCCTGGTGGCCTTCAGCAGCGGCATCGATTACGACATCGCCCTGGCCGGTGGGCTGAAAAGCATGCTGTTCGGCGGCGAGGGCATTCTCCTGGCCACCCTCAAAGGCACCGGCACCGTGTGGGTGCAGAGCCTGCCGTTCTCGCGCCTGGCCGAGCGCATCTATGAGGCCACCTTCAAGGCCCGTGAGGAAGTCCGCGCCGGCGGCAAATGATGCGGCAATCTGGGTCTTTGCAGGGGCCGGCTTTTATATCAAGCTGCGCGCCCGGTAGGGCCTGGGCAGCCAGGTGCGTTGGCGAAGTTTTTAACCTTGAGAGTGGCTAATGAGCGAATTGAACCCTATTCCCCTGATCCTCACCGGCATCGGCAGCATCTGCGCCACCGTGGCGGTACTCGGCTACTACGGCTACCTGCATATCGCCAAACCGGAAGATGCTCTGCTGCTGTCCGAGTTCACCATGCTCAAGACAGTGCCCGGCGAGGACTACAAGGTCTCGCTGAAACCGGCCAGCCAGGTGGCGCAGTGCATCGATGGCGTGCTGGTGCTGTTCGACCTGGAGCAGAAGGGCCTCAGCGGCGTGCTGGTGGACCAGCGCAAACAGGCCGTGCGTTGCGCCGAGGGCCTGGCGGCCCAGTGATGGCTCAGTGCTCGCTGCTGCTCTGCTGCTCATGCAAGAGCTGCAGGTGTTTGCGCGACAGGGCCAGAAAGCGCGGGGTCAGGCCTATATCTTCATAGAGCGGGTCGCCCTGCTCATCGGTGGCCACCACCTTGCTGCCCTTTACATAGGGCATGCTGGCTTCCAGCTCCTCCAGTGCCGCCCCCAGCAGTTCGCCGAGCAGCTCCTCTATATGGTGCTTGGGGTACATCTCCTGCAACGCCGCCAAGCGCGCGGCGGCCTCCAGGTCCAGGTGGATCTGGTAGGGGGTGCGGGTCAGGCTCCCCCGGGAGTTTTCCTGCCAATGCCGAACCAGCTCACGAATCTTCATAACCACCTCGTGGTTGCACGCTGCGATTAGCGCCTTAGGCTTAAGCCTAGCCTGCTGCGGTCAGTTGCGCGGTCGCTGCGTCGCGCCCTTGTAAGAAGTTGGCGCGCTGTGCACTCTTGGTTCTCAGGCATCAGCGGAGGAAGCTGTCATGGCAGAAATCGACGCGCGCTTGCGCGAGGACGTGCATCAACTCGGTGAGCTGCTCGGGCACACCATCAGCAACCAGCGCGGCGCGGCCTTTCTCGACAAGATCGAACGTATTCGCAAGGGCGCCAAGGGCGCGCGTCGCGGTTCGGCGGCCGGTGCCGAGCAGCTCAGCGTGACCCTCAACCAACTCGCCGATGACGAACTGCTGCCGGTGGCGCGGGCCTTCAATCAGTTTCTCAACCTGGCCAATATCGCCGAGCAATACCACCGCGTGCGCCGCCGCGCGCCCGGCGAGCCCGAGCCGTTCGAGGGCGGCGTGCTGGCCGAGTTGCTGCAGCGCCTGTTGGCCAGCGGCCATAATGGCGAGGCCCTGGCGCGGCAGTTCGGCCGCCTGGATATCGAACTGGTGTTGACCGCCCATCCCACCGAGGTGGCGCGGCGCACCCTGATCCAGAAATACGATGCCATTGCCGAGCAGTTGGCGGCGCGGGATCACCGCGACCTGTCTGGCGACGAGCGTGAGCAGGTGCGTCAGCGTTTGCAGCGGCTGATCGCTGAGGCCTGGCATACCGAGGAGATCCGCCGCAGCCGGCCGAGCCCGGTGGATGAGGCCAAGTGGGGCTTCGCGGTGATCGAGCATTCGCTCTGGCATGCCCTGCCGAACGTCTTGCGCAAGGCCGACCAGGCCTTGCACGCCGCCACCGGGTTGCACCTGGCGCTGGACGCGGCGCCGATCCGCTTCGCCTCCTGGATGGGTGGCGACCGCGACGGCAACCCCAATGTCACCGCCGCCGTGACCCGGGAAGTGCTGCTGCTGGCGCGCTGGATGGCGGCCGACCTGTACCTGCGCGATATCGACCAACTGGCCGCCGAGCTGTCCATGCAGCAGGCCAGTCCCGAGTTGCTGGCGCGGGTCGGGAGCAGCTCCGAGCCTTATCGCAGCCTGCTCAAGCAGCTGCGCGAGCGCCTGCGCGCCACCCGTAGCTGGGCCGAGGCGGCCCTGCACGAACGGGTGGAAGCGCCGGCTGCGGTGCTGCAGGACAACCGCGAACTGCTGGAGCCGCTGACCCTCTGCTATCAGTCGCTGCACGAGTGTGGCATGGGCGTGATAGCCGAAGGCCCCTTGCTCGATTGCCTGCGCCGCGCGGCGACCTTCGGCCTGTTCCTGGTGCGCCTGGATGTGCGCCAGGATTCCAGCCGCCACGCCGCGGCCATGAGCGAGATCACCGATTACCTGGGCCTGGGTCGCTTTGCCGAGTGGGACGAAGAGGCGCGGATTCAGTTTCTCCTGCGCGAGCTGGAAAACCGCCGGCCGCTGTTGCCGGCGCATTTCAAACCCAGTGGCGAAACCGAGGAAGTGCTGGCCACCTGTCGTGAGGTGGCCGCTGCGCCAGCGGCGTCCCTGGGCTCCTATGTGATCTCCATGGCTGGCGCCGCCTCCGATGTGCTGGCGGTGCAGTTGCTGCTGAAGGAGGCCGGCCTGCAACGGCCGATGCGCGTGGTGCCGTTGTTCGAGACCCTGGCCGATCTGGACAACGCCGGCCCGGTGATCAGCCGCCTGCTCGAGTTGCATGGCTACCGCGCGCGTCTGCACGGCCCGCAGGAGGTGATGATCGGCTATTCCGACTCGGCCAAGGACGCCGGCACCACCGCGGCGGCCTGGGCCCAGTACCGCGCCCAGGAAACCCTGGTGCAGGTGTGCCGCGAGCACGATGTCGAGCTGCTGCTGTTCCATGGTCGCGGCGGTACGGTCGGGCGTGGCGGTGGTCCGGCCCATGCGGCCATCCTGTCGCAGCCGCCGGGCTCGGTGGCGGGGCGTTTCCGCACCACCGAACAGGGCGAGATGATCCGCTTCAAGTTCGGCCTGCCGGATATTGCCGAGCAGAACCTCAACCTTTATCTGGCCGCCGTGCTGGAGGCCACCCTGCTGCCGCCACCCAGTCCGGAGCCGGCCTGGCGCGCGCTGATGGACCGGCTTGCCAGCGACGGCGTCGCGGCCTACCGCGCGGTGGTGCGCGAGCATCCACAATTCGTTGCCTATTTCCGCCAGGCCACCCCGGAGCAGGAACTCGGCCGTCTGCCCCTGGGCAGCCGCCCAGCCAAGCGCCGCGAGGGCGGGGTGGAGAGCCTGCGCGCCATTCCCTGGATCTTCGCCTGGACCCAGACCCGCCTGATGCTGCCGGCCTGGCTGGGCTGGGAGGCGGCCCTGGACAACGCCCTGCAGCGTGGTGAAGGCGAGCTGCTGGGGCAGATGCGCGAGCACTGGCCGTTTTTCCGCACCCGCATCGATATGCTGGAGATGGTACTGGCCAAGGCCGATGGCGCCATCGCGCGCTTATATGACGAGCGGCTTGTCGATGCCGAACTGCGACCTTTAGGTGAGCATTTACGCGGCTTATTGTCGCAGGCGGTGGCCGCGGTGCTGGGTTTGACCGGGCAGTCGCAGCTGCTGGCGCACAGCCCCGAGACCCTGGAATCGATCACGGTGCGCAACACCTACCTGGACCCTCTGCACCTGCTCCAGGCCGAGTTGCTGGCGCGCTCGCGGCTGCGCGAAAACCAGGCCGACAGCCCTCTGGAACAGGCCTTGTTGGTCAGCGTGGCGGGTATTGCCGCGGGCTTGCGCAACACCGGTTAAGGCGCGCTGGCGAGGGTCGCCCGCCCGCTGAGAGGCGTGTGCCGGCCCTGCGCCAGGGCGTTATTTGACGCTGCCTTGGTCGTAGTCCTATCCGACTTTCGGTGGCTTGTGCGCTGGGGGTGCGCTGTGTATCTTGAGCGGCCTTTGGCATTCTAGGCGCCCCCTGCGGGACCGCTTGCCTGAACAATTCTGAGATTGGCCCCACGAGGCGAGTCCGACGATTTTTACTTAAATTTGAGGAGCACATCGATGCGCGTGATTCTGCTGGGGGCGCCAGGTGCCGGTAAGGGTACTCAGGCTGGTTTTATCACCAAGAAATTTGGTATTCCGCAAATCTCCACCGGCGACATGCTGCGTGCGGCGGTCAAGGCCGGCACCGAGCTGGGCCTGCAAGCCAAGAGCGTGATGGACGCCGGCGGCCTGGTTTCCGATGACCTGATCATCAACCTGGTCAAGGAGCGCATCACCCAGGCCGATTGCGCCAAGGGCTTTCTCTTCGACGGCTTCCCGCGCACCATTCCGCAGGCCGAAGCCCTGAAAGAAGCCGGCGTAAGCATCGACCACGTGGTGGAAATCGCCGTCGACGACGAGGAAATCGTCCAGCGTATTGCCGGCCGTCGTGTGCACGAGGCCAGCGGCCGCGTCTATCACGTCGTCTACAATCCGCCGAAGGTTGCCGGCAAGGACGACGAAACCGGTGACGAGCTGGTACAGCGCAAGGACGACACCGAAGAAACCGTGCGTCATCGCCTGTCCGTCTACCACTCGCAGACCAAGCCCCTGGTGGACTTCTACCAGAAGCTGGCTGCCGCCGACGGCACGCCGAAGTACAGCGCCATTGCCGGCGTGGGTTCGGTGGACGAGATCACCGCCAAGGTGCTTGAAGCCCTCAGCTAAATACCTGCCTGCAGTCAGACAACGGCCCGCTTTTGCGGGCCGTTGTCGTTTCTGCGCTTGGCGCGCTGTAGCCGCTGAGCGTCGTTCACAGAACAGTAACCTGGCTCTCCTAAGCTAGCATCGGTATCTGGTCTAGACCATTTCGAGGTGGCCCTAGACTTCAGGTCTTAACCCATACTAAGGAAGAGAGCGCGTTCTATGACCGAGAAAACAGCAAAGAGTGCTATCTGGCTGGGCCTTGCGGTATCGCTGCTGGCCATCCCCGCCGCGTTTGCCGATACCTCCGCCAAGCCCAAGGCGGACTGCGCTGTCGCCGAGTTCACCATGGGCCTGCGTTTCCAGCAGCAATCGGCGGAAGTACGGGCCCTGCAGCTGCAGGCCTACAATATCGCGACGATGAAGCTGGATGCGGCAGTGGCCGCGGCGAAGGATCCGTCCAAGCTGGCCATAGTTACCGACCTGGATGAAACCGTTATCGATAACAGCGCCCTGTTGGCTCGCGACCTGGCCAACTGTCACACCTATGACGCCTGGGACACCTGGTTGCCCTGGGAGCGTGACGGCACTCCGGCGCTGATCCCCGGCGCCAAGCAGTTTCTCCAGCATGCCGACAAGCTGGGCGTGACCATTCGCTATATCTCGGACCGCGCCGACGAGCAGAAGCCATACACCCTGGCCACCCTGAGCAAGCTTGGCCTGCCCCAGGTGTCGGCGGACAGCGTGTTGCTGTTGGGGCCGCCCAAGGTCGAGCGGCGTGCCATCGTCAGCGCCGATCATCAGATCGTGCTGTTGCTGGGCGATACGCTGCATGACTTCGATGCGCGTTTCCGCAAGACGCCGCTGGCCGACCAGCGCGCCACCGTGGCCGCCGAAGCAGGCAAGTGGGGCACCGAGTGGATCGTCTTCCCCAATGCGAGTTACGGCACTTGGGCCAAGGCGCCCTTGCAGGCCTGGGACGCCAAGACCGTTATCGAAGCCTGGTAAGCCGCTGTCTACTGAGCGCGCACCGGGCCGTTTCCGGCCCGATGCGTGTCAGTTGCCCCGCGTGGCTGCAGTGATTGCGCTGGAAAAAAAAGCCTCAAGCCGTTCTAATGCCGGTCCATTTCGTCACCTGTCCGAATGCAATGACCACTCTCCTGGCCCTGGATACCGCCACCGAAGCCTGCTCCGTTGCCCTGCTGCATAACGGCCAGGTGACCAGCCACTACGAAGTGATCCCGCGCCTGCATGCGCAGCGCCTGTTGCCGATGATCAAGACGCTGCTGGCCGATGCCGGCGTGCCGCTGGCGGCGCTGGATGGCATCGCCTTTGGTCGTGGCCCCGGCGCCTTTACCGGCGTGCGCATCGCCATCGGGGTGGTGCAGGGCCTGGCCTTTGCCCTGGATCGCCCGGTATTACCGGTTTCCAATCTGGCCGTGCTGGCCCAGCGCAGCCTGCGTGAGCATGGCGCGTTGCAGGTTGCCGCGGCCATCGATGCGCGCATGGATGAGGTCTACTGGGGCTGTTATCGCGCCGAACAGGGCGAGATGCGTTTGCAGGGCCTGGAGGCCGTCTTGGCACCGGAGCAGGCTCTTCTTCCGCGTGATGCCAGTGGCGACTGGTTTGCCGCCGGCACCGGCTGGGGCACCTTCGCCGCCCGTATCCCGGTGCAGGTGGCTGGCCAGGACGCCGCCATGCTGCCCCATGCCGAAGACCTGCTGAGCCTGGCGCGTTTCGCCTGGGCGCGGGGCGAGGCCGTGGCCGCGGACGAGGCGCAGCCGGTGTATCTGCGCGACAAGGTTGCCACCCCCAAGGCGCCGCTCTGAAAGCCCGCGCACCTTCTGTCGCACGCTGCGTCCTGCCTGGCAGCGGCCGATTGCCAAGCGGTCCTGGCAGGGCTAGATTGCCACTACTTGTGTCCATCGTTGGCTGAACAGGCCGAGCAGTAACTGATGCGTATCGACGGCTTTATTCCCTCTTACTCGCCAGACCGCAGCCCCCGTCCGGGTTCTGCGGTTACGCCGTTTCGCGAAGCCCAGCGCGAGATAGAGCAGCGTCGTGAGCAGCCGGCATCCCCCGCCAGCAGCCAGGGTTTTGAATCCGTCGCGCAGCCGCGCAAGGTCGACGCCAGCAATGCCAGCAGCGATAGCCTGCCCGCGCGTCTGGCGGATCAGCGTTATCAGCCTGCGCTCAGCAACCGCGCTGCCCAGGCCATCGCCAGCTACAGCTCAACCGCGAACTTCCCCACCGATAGCGATGCGCAGCAGGTGCTGGGCCTCGACCTCTACGCCTGATCGGCCCCTACCGACCCTGGAATCCGATGCTTCCCTATTACCTTGGCTGCCCGTCATGGAGCGAGCCGGCGTGGCGTGGTTCGCTCTATGCAGAGAGCAGTCGGTCGGCGGATTTTCTGCCGCAATACGGCCAGGTGTTTAATGCCGTCGAAGGCAATACCACTTTCTACGCCCAGCCTTCGGTGGCGACAGTGGCGCGTTGGGCGGCCTTGATGCCCGCGCACTTGCGCTTCTGCGCCAAGCTGCCACGGGAGGTCAGCCATGCCGGCGATCTGCGTGAGCAACTGGCGGCTGCCGAGGCATTTCGCCGTCTGTTGGCGCCACTAGGCGCGCGGGTCGCGCCGTTCTGGCTGCAATTACCGGCCAGTTTCGGCCCGCAGCGCTTGCCCGAGTTGGCCGCCTTTATCGAAGATTGGAGTGGCACGGAGCTTGCCGTCGAGCTGCGTCATCCGGCGTTTTTCGCCAAGGGCGAGGAGGAGCGGACGCTCAACCGCTTGCTGCACGGGCGCGCTATCGAGCGCATCTGCCTGGATGCGCGGGCGCTGTTCAGCTGTGTATCGAGCGCGCCGGCGGTGCTGCATGCGCAGGCCAAGAA
>DASUOY010000479.1:0-3863 GCA_036276395.1 Pseudomonas sp. | reverse complement strand
ATGGGCGCCGATGGATGCCCACTACGACCGTATCGTCATCGGCGACCAGACCTACGACTACGTGGCCGGGCGCGAGGAATTCAAGGCGGAGATGACGCGCCACTTCCCCGGGGAAGCGGCGGTGCTTGAGCGCTATGTCGAGCTGCTCAGCGAGGTCAGCGCCAAGGTGCCGCGCTTCTTCGCCGGGCAGGCGCTGCCACGTTCACTGGGCATGCTCTACGGCAAATTGCGCCGCCTGTGGCTGCCGGGCTACTTCTTCAAGACCACCCGCGAAGTGCTCGAAGGCCTGACCGACAACCAGCAACTGATCGGTGTGCTGACCGCCCAGTGGGGCGATTACGGCCTGCCGCCAGCTGACGCCGCCTTCGTTATGCACGCCATGGTCGCCAAGCACTACATCACCGGCGGCAACTACCCGGTGGGCGGCGCGACCAAAATCTCAGAGACCATTATCCCGGTGATCGAGGCGGCTGGCGGCCATGTGTTCACCTATGCCGGGGTCGACAAGATTCTGGTCGAGAACGGTCGCGCGGTCGGCGTACGCATGCAAAAGGATAGCTTCGAGATCCGCGCACCGCAGATCGTCAGCTGCGCCGGCCTGGTGCCGACCTACACCCGGCTGCTCGACCATCAGGTGGCCAGCGACTATGGCCTGCTGGAGCAACTGCCCAAGGTCAAACTGTCGGCCGCCACTCTGTGTTTGTACGCCGGCTTCAAGGGCAGCGCCGCCGAGCTGAAGCTGCCGAAGACCAACTACTGGGTCTACCCGACTCATGATCACGACCATAACGTCAGCAGCTTTATGGCCGGGCAGAACCCGGCGATGCCGCTGATCTATATCAGCTTCCCCTCGGCCAAGGACCCCGCCTGGGATGCGCACTATCCCAACAAGGCCACGGTGGAAATCGTCGCGCCGACCCAGCCGCAGTGGTTCGCCAAGTGGAAGGGCAGCACCTGGGGCAAGCGCGGCGCCGACTACGAGGCATTCAAGGCCGAGTTGACTGAGCAGTTGCTGGAGACCCTCTACCAGCATCAGCCGCAACTGCGCGGCGCGCTGGACTTCTGCGAGCTGGGCACGCCGCTGTCCACTGAGTGGTACCAGTGGAACGAGCAGGGTGAGATCTATGGCATCGACCACACGGTGGAGCGCTTCGAGCAGCACTGGATTCATAGCCAGACGCCGATCAAGGGCCTGTACCTGACCGGCGCCGATACGGTGACTGCCGGGGTCGGTGGTGCACTAATGGCTGGCGTGCTGACCGCCAGTCGCATGCTCGGCTGGCGTGGTTATCGGGTCGGCCAGCTGCTGAAGAGCTGGAAGCCGGAGTCGCAGGAGAGCGTCGAGGCCGCTGCGGCAGGATAGGTGCAAGGCTTGCGTAGGGCGGGTTAGCCGAAGGCGTAATCCGCCGAGCGATGTTGCAATCCCCGTCCAATCCATGTTGCCGCCGTGCCAGCTGGCGCCATGGGTTGGTGGTGAGCTCCGATCAGCGCGGGTCAATGACCCGCCCTACAGGGCCACTAGCATCGACGTGACGGCATGAGCGTCAATTGTCACCATTGACGATTTCCAGAGTGAGGATTTTGCTTTTGTTCAGCATGAGTACGTGGTGGTTTCTGTCGGCGCGTAGTACCAGAAAGTCCTTACCGCTGCTGAGTAACACTCCGTGAACCTTGGTGCTGTCTTCCATCAGCACGGTTAAGGGCTGTTCCAGATAGGGGCTAAATTCATCCGCCACGCGGGCTGTGGTTGCCACGGGGGCCGGCTCGGCGTAGGTCGAACTTGCGCTCGCTAGATGAGCCCATTGACGACTGCCATCCCTGGCCACCAACTCAACGGCATCGATTTCATTCCACCCGAGGACTTCACGGGACGCGATATAGAGCTTGATGCGCTGGGTGGTGGTCGTTGAGTTCAGGGCGAATTCAGCGACCCCTGCTGGCGGGCCGTTGCGTAGTGGGTCCGTGCCCTGCCACAGCAGGCTTTCATTGCCCGCAGCATCCAGCGCCGTGATCTTGCTGACAGCGCCAGGGTTAAATGTCTCAAAAACTCGCAGTTGCGCAGGTTCTACAGAATTGACGTATTCCAGCAGCAACCACTCGTCCCGGCTGTCTTCAGTCAGCGATGCCCAGGCACTCTCCAGATCGCCGGGGCCTTGGCTGTTGGGCGCCCCGGTGGCTTGCTCAGGCCCCCAGGCACGCATCTCACCTGCTTGCAGCGGCAATGCCAGGCAAGCAGTAACCGCCCACAACCAGAGGGGGCGGCTTTTGAGGAGCGGCGGCGTGTTGTTCATGCGAAGCGTCCTGAAAGCTGAAAGTCTTGTAGGGCGGGTCATTTGACCCGCGCTGATCCAAGCTCACTGCCACGCTGCGCTGCTGACTGGCGCGGCGGAAACATGGCTTTGGTGGGGATTGAAACATCGCTCGGCGGGTTACGCCTTCGGCTAACCCGCCCTACGTTATAAACCTGCGCATCAATCACATTGCCCAGATTGGGCGGATGGCTCGGCGCGCTGGTTGGCGTGGCGATCTGGACCAGGCCGCTGGTGTTCGCGCCCTGCAGCTCCAGGGTTTTACGCAAGAGCAGCAGCGAGGCCAGGGCGGACGCCTGGGCCGCCGCCTGCGTGGAAACTTGGCTGATGTTCAGTTCCATGGTTTTCCTCTCTGCCGCGTTCAGCCCGGTAGGCACACCCCGGTGCCGCCCAGGCCACAATAACCGCCGGGGTTTTTCGCCAGATACTGCTGGTGATAGGCCTCGGCGTAGTAGAAGGGCGGCGCCTCACGGATTTCCGTGGTGATGGCGCCGAAGCCGGCCTTGGCCAGTTCGGCCTCGAACTGCGCCTGGCTGGCCCGGGCGGCGGCCAGTTGTTCGGCGCCATGGCAGTAGATGGCCGAGCGGTATTGGCTGCCGATATCGTTGCCCTGGCGCATGCCCTGGGTCGGGTTGTGCGCCTCCCAGAATACTTTCAGCAGCGCGGCGTAGCTGGTGACCTTTGGGTCGAACACTACCAGCACCACCTCGGTATGGCCGGTCAGGCCCGAGCAGGTTTCTTCATAGGTCGGGTTCGGCGTGTGGCCGCCGGCATAGCCCACCGCGGTGCTCCACACGCCGGGCTGTTGCCAGAAGCGTCGTTCCGCGCCCCAGAAGCAGCCCAGGGCAAACACCGCCTGCTCGAGGCCTACGGGAAATGGCCCCTGCAGCGGGTTGCCGTTGACGAAGTGCGCGGCCGGCACCGCCATGGCTTCGGCGCGGCCGGGCAGGGCCTGTTCGGCGGTGGGCAGTTCGAGTTTGTGGGCGAGAATTTGCGAGCGCAGCGCCATCGGTCATGTCCTCAATTAGAAGCCTGTGTGTCATAGACCCGCGTCGGGCGCACTTGTTACAGGCGCGGCCAGCGGGCGGCGGGCGGGGTAGCGTTTCAGTCGCTCCAGCAGCTCGCGCCCGGCGATGGGCTGGTCGAACAGGTAGCCCTGGCCGATATCGCAGCGCTGGCGCCGCAGGAAGCCCAGTTGGGCGGCGCTCTCGATGCCTTCGGCGACCACCTTGAGCTTGAGCTTGTGGGCCATGGCGATCACCGCCGCGGTGATCTCCATATCGTCCTGGTTGTCGGGAATGTCCTTGATAAAGCTGCGATCTTTCTTGATCACGTCGATGGGGAATTTCTTCAGGTAGCTCAGCGAGGAATAACCGGTGCCGAAGTCGTCCATGGCCAGGGTCAGGCCCAGGCTTTTCAGGCGGCTGAGCTGGTGGCGGGTGTCGTCGGTGGCTTCCAGCAACAGGCTCTCGGTCAACTCCAGCTCCAGCAGGGCCGGGTCGAGCTGCTCTTCATGCAGGATGGCGGCGATTTCCCCTACCAGGTCGGGGTCGG
>DASUOY010000478.1:0-4857 GCA_036276395.1 Pseudomonas sp. | reverse complement strand
GCCTCGTCATGCAATTGTCGCGCTTGTGCGAGCAGAGTAAGACGACCGACCGCCTGCACATCTTCCGCCCCTCGTTCGCCCACCAGCAGCGAGCATTTGCCGTCCTGCTTGAGGTTGTGGGTGTGCTGGGCGATACGGCTGATCAGGATCAGCGGCCAGCCCTGGGCATCCAGGCAGTAGGGCACCACTGATCCGAAAGGGAAACCCGGCATGGCCTTGGAATGGGTGCTGAGCACGCCACGGTATTCCTTGAGCAGCAATTCTCGGGCATGCTTGCCGGCTTTCACGCTCACCTTATGACTCCTTGCTTAGAATCCGTCACTAACGGACAGGCGCCTAGGTTACCGCGCCAGCAGGGCTACACGACACCATTTGAGGGGACTCGCGATGCAGCTTAAAGACAAGGTCATCATCATCACCGGCGGCTGCCAAGGGCTTGGCCGCGCCATGGCCGAATACCTGGCGGACAAAGGGGCCAAGCTGGCCCTGGTCGACCTGAACCAGGAAAAACTCGACGAGGCCGTAGCGGCCTGCCAGGCCAAGGGCGTGCAAGCACGTGCCTACCTGTGCAACGTGGCCAATGAAGAGCAGGTCACCCAGACCGTCGGCCAGATTGCCGAAGACTTCGGCGCGATCAACGGCCTGGTGAACAACGCCGGGATCCTGCGCGATGGCCTGACCATCAAGGTCAAGGATGGCGAAATCACCAAGCTGAGCCTGGCCCAGTGGCAGTCGGTGATCGACGTCAACCTGACCGGCGTGTTCCTCTGCACCCGCGAAGTGGCGGCGAAGATGATCGAGCTGAAAAGCGAAGGCGCGATCGTCAACATCTCCTCCATCTCCCGCGCCGGCAATATCGGCCAGGCCAACTACTCCGCGGCCAAGGCCGGCGTCGCCGCCGACACCGTGGTCTGGGCCAGGGAACTGGCACGCTACGGCATCCGCGTAGCCGGCGTGGCACCGGGCTTTATCGAAACCGAGATGACCGGCAGCATGAAGCCCGAAGCCCTGGAAAAAATGACCGCCGGCATCCCGCTGCGGCGCATGGGCAAGCCGGCCGAGATCGCCCACTCGGTGGCCTATATCCTGGAAAACGACTACTACACCGGTCGGATCCTGGAGCTGGACGGCGGCCTGCGCCTCTGATTGGTTTCGACTTGCTGCGCGTCGGCCAGACTGCGTTGAAATTGGGCTCGGGCTGCTCATTTACAGCTCGTAAACTCCGCGCCCTCGCCCAATTTCGCCTTGCCTGGCTCTAGCTCGCAGAGTCGAGATTTTGCATCGAAAAAGCCCCGCATCTGCGGGGCTTTTTTATCGCCGTGGCTTACCAGCCAACGCCAAAACCCAGGCTGTAGTGGGTTTCGTCCAGTTCGCCTTCCGCGCCGCTGACCAGATCCTTCTCTGCCTTCATATTCAGCGAGGCCCAGTCGGTCAGCTTGTAGCGCAGGCCCAGGGCCGCATCCAGGGTGTAATCGGCGGCGCTGGCCAACGGTTTGCCGACTTCGCCATCGCTGAACAACTCGACACTCTTGCCGACCAGATAACGGTTGTAATCCCACTTCAGGCTCGCGGCGTAGAAGTTGTCGCTCTCGCCATTGCTGTATTCGTAGTCGGTGCGGTTGAGCAGGCCGGCCACGGAGAAGGCCCCCAGTTCATTGTCCCAGAACTGGTAACCCGGACCGGTACCCAGGGTGCGCTGGCGCGCCAGCTCTTCGACCATGTCGCGCTTGTACTCGAAGCGCCCTTGCCAGAACCACTTCTCGGTCAGGAAACGGTCGAGGGCGTACTCGGCATTCCAGTTGTCGGTGGTCACCAGATCATCCTGGAACTCGCGGTTGTAGCCGGCCTCCGCGTTGTGTCGCCACAGACCATGGCGCGCCTCGGTTTTGAGGTCGACATCGTAATCATCGGTGTCGCTCTCGGCGCGTTTGTAATCCAGCGCCGCATCGATATTGCCCTTCCAGACCAAATCCTCAACCAATGGCTTGGGCTTGAGCATCTGCTTGATGCTGGCCAGCTCGACGGTCTTCGGCGCATCGCCATTGGCCAGCGTCACCTTGCCAGGCTCGGCCGCGTGCAAGGACTTGGCGCGCTCGCCGAGTACCGCACTTTCCTTGATCAGCAATTCCTGGTCGCTTTCCAGGGTGGCGATCTTGCTCCAGTCCAGGGCAATGGCGCCGCCGTAATCGGTTTCCAGCAGCAACTTGCCGCCGTCGTAGAACTTGATGGTGCCGCTCAGGCGGTCGCCATTCTTCAACCAAACGGTATCGGCCAGCAGGGGAGTGGCGGCCACAGAAAGGGCCAGGCAGAGCAGCGTCTTGGAAAACATAGGGCGGTTTGGATACTCGGGTTCGCAGAGGCCGGGCATTATCCGTAAGCGCGGCGGCAGAGCAAGCACTGACCGACAGAAGCCGCGCAAGTTCAATCACGGCTAACGCCTTACCAGCCTAACCCCACGCCCAGCAGGTAACGCCGCGCACTGCTGGTCTGCCCCAGCCCGCGCACCTGATCCAGTTCGTAGAGCAGGGACAGCCGCGCCCAGTCATTGAGGCGATAACGCAGGCCAAACTCGGAGTCGAGCACATAGTCGACCTGCTCGATCAACGGCACCTGCAACTCGGCATTGCTGTAGAACTCCAGCCGCGTGCCCCAGAGCAGGCGCTTGTAGTCCCACTCCAGCGAATAGCTGTTGAAGCTCAGCTCGCCCTGGCTGGTGTGCAGTTGCAGGCGGTTGAACTGACCGATCAGGTCGAAACGCCCCAGCTCGTTATCCCAGAAGCGATAGCCAGGGCCGGTGCCAATGGCGCGCTGCCGGTCGATAAAGTCGAACTCGTCCTCGCCCTGCCCCGCGCCGACCCGCCAGAACCAGCTGTCTGTAATAAAGCGGTCGAGGTCATACTCCACCTGCCAGTTGTCCGCAGTCTTGTCCTCGTTCTTCAGCTTGCGTTCCAGTTCGGCATTGAGCAGATGACGCCAGCGCCCGTGCTCCATGCGCGCATCGCCTTTGAGCTTCCACTCATCGGTCTGGTTGTCGTCGCGCTTCATATCCAGCTTGGCGTCCAGGTTGCCCTCCCAGACGCGGTCCCGCAGCAACGGCCGCGGCGGAATCAGACGGCTGATGCTGGCCAGCGGCACCGTGTGGCTGTGCGCATTGATCACCCGCACCATACCCTTGCCGGCTGCCTCTAATTGCTCGCTGTGTTCGCTGGCAAAGCCCTGGCGACGGATCAGCAAGGCTTTCTCCGAGCGCAGCGTGTCGATATCCTGCCAATCGATCAGCACCTGACCGGCATATTTGGTTTTCAGCGCCAGTTTGCCGCCATCGAGCAGCACTATCTCGCCCGTCAGGCGATCGCCATTGTTCAGCCAGACCGTATCCGCCCATAAGGGCATGGCCGTGCCGAGCAGAATGGAAAACAGCAGGGTGCGCAGCAACATGATGGACAAACCAGATAGCGAGCCGGGGGCGACGGCCAAGCATGCCGCGCCGGACCACGCGCCAGCAAGCCAGAACCAGCGCCGCGAAGCCCTCTACGGAGCCCTGGCGGCGGTGCCGGCGGGCCGCGTGGTGAGCTACGGCGAGCTGGCACAACTGGCCGGTCTGGGCCGCGCCGCGCGCTGGGTCGGGCGTACGCTCAGCCAGTTGCCGGAGGGTACGACGCTGCCCTGGCACCGGGTAATAGCCGCAGGCGGCCGGCTCAGCCTGGCGGCAGGTACGCCCTCGGGTAACGAGCAGCGGGCCCGCCTCAAGGCCGAAGGCATATTTATCCATAACGATAGAGTGGATATCCGACGGTACGGCTGGCGCCCGATGGAGCACAGCGGTTAGAGTGCGCCCTTTGTTAGCTCAACCTCAGGCCGATACCCGCTCAATGCCCCGTAAAAGCTGGCGCGATGCCATTGCCGCCTACTCCAGCCCCGCCACACTGGTGCTGCTGCTCCTCGGGTTCGCCGCCGGCCTGCCCTATATGCTGGTGTTCTCCACCCTTTCGGTGTGGCTGCGCGAAGCCGGCGTGGCGCGCGACACCATTGGCTTCGCCAGCCTGATCGGCCTGGCCTACGCCTTCAAATGGGTCTGGTCGCCGTTGCTTGATCAATGGCGCCTGCCGCTGCTCGGCAAGCTAGGCCGGCGCCGTTCCTGGCTGGTGCTGTCGCAGATACTGATCGCCATCGGCCTGGCCGGCATGGCCCTGTGCGACCCGCAAACCCACCTGACCTGGCTGATTTCCCTGGCGGTGCTGGTGGCGTTCGCCTCGGCCACCCAGGACATCGCCGTCGACGCCTATCGCCTGGAAATAGTCGACAACAGCCGCCAAGCCGCCCTGGCCGCCAGCTATATGGCCGGCTACCGGGTGGCCGCGCTGCTGGCCACCGCCGGCGCGCTGTATTTCGCCGAAGGCTTCGGCTCCACCGTGCAGCTCTACCAGCACAGCGCCTGGGCCGGCACCTACCTGGTATTCGCCCTGCTGATGCTGCCGGGCCTGCTCACCAGCCTGTGGATGCGCGAGCCTAGCGTACCGCTGCGCACCCAGCTGGCCGCCGCGCGCTATGGGTTTAGCCACCAGATCGCCTCGGTGCTGGTGCTGATCGTGCTGCTGGTGTCGGTACCGGCGATGCTCACCCAGTTCTACCATACGGATTTCGCCAGCGTGCTGAGTGGCCAAGCCAGCCTGCTTGATCTGCTGCTGGAAGACCGCGCCTGTCTGCGCGCCCTGCTCTACACCATCCTCACGGCCCTGTGCCTGTCGTCCATGGGCCGTCGCGGCCTGGCGCCGGTGCTGACCCCGGTCAACGACTTTATCGTCCGTTACCGCTGGCAGGCCTTTGTACTGCTGGGGCTGATCGCCACTTACCGCA
>DASUOY010000477.1:0-9293 GCA_036276395.1 Pseudomonas sp. | reverse complement strand
GCACCACGCTGCCGGCATAGCACAGGCGGCTCGGGCCTTCGCGACGCAGAGTGTGGGCGTCCATGCGAGCGACCTGCGGCGTGATGTCGGCGCGGAAGCCCATCTGCCGTCCGGACAGCGGATCGGTCACCTTGAAGGTGCGCAGATCCAGATCCTGGCCCGCGCCGGTGAGCAGCGATTCCAGGTACTCGATATGCGGTGTCACCACGAATTCATAGCCCCAGCGCTGGAACAGATCCAGCACCTGACGGCGCGCCACTTCGATGCGCGCCGCTTCCGGCGGCAGTACTTCTTCGATGCCATCTGGCAGGAGCCAGCGGTCTACCGTTGCCATTTCGCCATTCCCCTCTTGAACCGGGCGGCACAAGCCTTCAGTGAAGCCAATAAAGGACGGTTGTGCCCAGCAGCATGCTGGCCAACCCCATCAGACGCAGCTGTCGATCCGACAACTGGGTCAACTGTACGAGCGCTCCACGCCATTGGCGTGGATAGAGGAAGGGCAGGATGCCTTCCAGCACCAGCAAAAGACAAAGCGCGATGCCCAGTTCCTGCCACATGATTCCCACAGACGCAAAAAAGCCGGGATTTTCCCGGCTGCCGCATGATACCACGTTTTCCATCAGGGTCACCCCGGCGGCGGGCCGCCGGGGTTAGGGATTACGGCTTGGACTTCTCCAGATAACGGAAGAAGTCGCTGCTCGGATCCAGCACCAGCACATCGCGCTTATCGGCGAAGCTCTCACGATAGGCTTTCAGGCTGCGATAGAAGGAGTAAAACTCCTGATCCATGCCATAGGCCTTGGAGTAGATAGCTGCCGCCTGAGCATCGCCATCACCGCGCAGCTCTTCAGCCTGGCGATAGGCATCGGCCAGCAGCACGCGGCGCTGACGATCGGCATCGGCACGAATACCTTCGGCCAGTTCCTTGCCCTTGGCGCGGTGCTCACGAGCCTCACGCTCACGCTCGGAGCTCATGCGGTCGAACACACTGCGGTTCACCTCTTTCGGCAGATCGATGGCCTTGACCCGTACATCCACCACCTCGATACCCAGCTCCTTCTGCGCAGCCCGATTCAAGGATGCCGTCACGTCCGCCATCAACGCATCACGCTCACCCGATACCGACTCATGCAGAGTGCGCTTACCGAACTGGTCACGCAGCGAGGCTTCCAGGCGACGAGCCAGGCGCTCGTCGGCAATCTGCTTGATGCCCGAGGTAGCCGTGTAATAACGCTCGGCATCCAGCACCCGCCACTTGGCGAACGCATCGACCATCAGCGCCTTCTTCTCCAGAGTGAGGAAGCGCGAACTGCTGGAGTCCAGGGTCAGCAAACGCGCATCGAACTTGCGCACCTGGTTGACGTAAGGAACTTTCACATGCAGGCCCGGCTGCACATCCGGCTGGACGATACGACCGAACTGCAGCAGTACCGCACGCTCGGTTTGCGCCACGATGTAGAAGCTGTTCCAGGCGACCAGCGCCAGCACCACTCCAACGATCAGGGCGATCAGCGATTTATTGCTCATTAGCGACCCTCCCTTGTGCGCAGTTCAACCTGACGCGGATCGATACTTACGCGCGCCCCCGCATCACTAGCGCCAGCACCCGATATCGGGCTGGGCGCAGACGAATTGCGACCATCGATCATCTTGTCCAGCGGCAGGTACAGCAGATTGTTCTGCCCCTTGTCGCCCGTCACCAGCACCTTGCTGGTATTGCTCATCAGCTCCTGCATGGTGTCCAGGTACAGACGTTCACGGGTCACTTCCGGCGCCTTGCGGTACTCGGCCACCAGCGCAGTGAAGCGGTCTGCCTCACCCTGGGCGCGGGACACCACTTCATCGCGGTAACCACTGGCATCCTCGATCAAGCGCTGAGCCTGACCACGAGCCTCAGGCACCACGCCATTGGCATAGGTTTCCGCCTGGTTCTTCTCACGCTGCTCGTCTTCACGGGCGCGGATCACGTCATCGAAGGCCTCCTGCACTTCCCGCGGCGCAGCCGCGCTCTGCAGGTTGACCTGGGTGACGCTGATACCGGTGCGATAGGTATCGAGGAAACGCTGCAGGCGATCCTTGACCTCGCTGGCCATCAGCTCACGGCCTTCGGTCAGCACCTGATCCATCTCTGTAGAGCCCACCACGTGGCGCACGGCACTGTCGGTGGCATGCTGCAGGCTGATCTCGGGCTGGTCGACATTGAGCACGAAGTCCTGCAGGTTGCTGATCCGGTACTGCACGGTCAGCGGCACTTCGATGATGTTCTCGTCTTCGGTCAACATCTGCCCCTGCTTGCTGTAGGCACGCTCACGGGTGACGTTTTCCTGGAACTTGCGATCGATCGGCGGGAAATAGATGTTCAGGCCCGGCCCGACTGTCTCGTAGTACTTGCCGAAGCGCAGCACGACCGCCTGCTCCTGCTCATCGACCACGTAGATGGCGCTGTACAGCCATACCGCAGCCAGCAGACCCAGGCCCACGAACAGCAGGCCGAAACCGCCGCCACTGCCCGAGCCAGTATCGCCACCACGTTTCTTACCGCCGAACAGCCCGTTCAGGCTCTCCTGCAGCTTGCGGAAGGCTTCGTCGAGATCCGGCGGCCCTTTGCGATCGCCACCTTTGCGGCCACCCCAAGGATCCTGATTGTTCGAGTTGCCACCCGGCTCATTCCAAGCCATAGCGCTCTCCATCTGATAAAGCAAAGACGCGCCCACGGCGCGCCCGCCAATGCTACCGAATGCATGCAGCCAGCGGCAAAACCGCTGCTGCAGGCTTTATTGCAAAGTGTGTTGCTCGATAAATTCCAAGGGCTGCAGCCCTTCACGACTGACCAGGCGATTCAACTCCACCCGGGGCAGACGCACGCTCAGCAAGCTGCTGCCATCCTCGGCATGCGCTTCGCTCTGCACCGCGCCCAGGGCAAAAAACTGCGCGCGCAAACGCCCAAGACGCTGCGGCAACTGCAAGGTCGCGACAAACAGGTCATTGCCCAGCAACTCGGCAATCGCCTGCTTCAACAAGGACAGGCCGCGCCCATCCCGGGCGGACAACCAGACCCGTTGCGGCTTGCCCTCGGCATTACGCTGGATTTGCGGCTCCACCCCTTCGAGCAAGTCGAGTTTGTTGTAGACCTCAAGCATCGGCAGTTCATGCGCACCGATTTCGCCGAGCACCGCCATCACCTGCTCGATCTGCTGATCGCGCTCGGGCTCATGGGAATCGATCACATGCAACAGCAAGTCGGAGTTGCTCGACTCTTCCAGAGTCGCGCGGAAGGCCTCGACCAACTTATGCGGCAAGTGGCGAATAAAGCCCACGGTATCGGCCAGCACTATTGGCCCCAGATCATCCAACTCCAGGCGCCGCAGTGTCGGGTCCAGGGTGGCGAACAACTGATCGGCGGCGTACACATCCGACTCGGTCAGGGCGTTGAACAGGGTCGACTTGCCGGCGTTGGTATAGCCGACCAGCGACACCGAAGGGATATCCGCGCGCTGCCGACCACGCCGCGCCTGCTCGCGCTGGCTGCGCACCTTCTCGAGTTTTTGCTTGATCTGGCGAATACGCACGCGCAGCAGGCGGCGGTCGGTCTCCAGCTGGGTTTCCCCCGGCCCACGCAAACCGATACCACCCTTCTGCCGCTCAAGGTGGGTCCAGCCGCGCACCAGGCGCGTACTCAGGTGATCCAGTTGAGCCAGTTCGACCTGCAACTTGCCTTCATGGGTACGCGCGCGCTGGGCGAAGATATCGAGAATCAGACCGGTACGATCCAGCACCCGACACTCGAAAACCCGCTCGAGGTTGCGTTCCTGGCTGGGCGTCAGCACATGGTTGAAGATCACCAGATCGGCCGCAGTGGCCTTGACCTGATCACGCAACTCTTCAACCTTGCCACTGCCGATCAGGTATTTGGCGGTCAGCCGATTGCTCGGCACAGTGAAGAAGGCCACCGTTTCGGCGCCGGCCGATATAGCCAGCTCCTGGAATTCTTGCGGATCTTCACGCGCCGCGGAATCTTGACCGTCCAGATGAACCAGAAGAGCCCGTTCCCCACCTTCATGGCGCTCGAAGAACAATGCAACCTCCTAGATCAAGCGTTGCCGGGTTCAGCTTCAGCCTGCTCGGCCTCGGTCGCGCTCGGCAGACGCACCGGACGGCTCGGTACCACAGTGGAAATGGCGTGCTTGTAGACCATCTGGCTGACAGTGTTCTTCAGCAAAATCACGAACTGGTCGAAGGACTCGATCTGGCCTTGCAGCTTGATGCCGTTGACCAGATAGATGGAAACCGGGACGCGTTCCTTACGCAGGGTATTCAGGTAAGGGTCTTGTAGCGAATGCCCTTTTGACATGTGCCGCACTCCTTTAAGGATCAATTTTCAATTTTTTTAGTAAAACCAGTAAACGGCTTAAAACCGCCCCACCCCAAGGATAGACGGCTAACGGCAAGGTCTCAGGTCAATATGGAGACCGTCGCCAGGTATTTCAAGGCGCGCGGCAGATTGTCACAGGCCAGGCTATCCAGCCAATGCACGTCATTCCAGCCACGCAACCAGGTGAACTGCCGCTTGGCCAGCTGGCGCGTGGCGATAATGCCGCGCTCCTCCATCTGGGCCAGGCTCAGGTTGCCCTCCAGGTAATCCCAGACTTGGCGATAACCCACAGCTCGTATAGACGGCAAGCCCGGATGCAAGTCACTTCTCTGGCGCAGGCCTTCGACCTCATCGACCAAGCCCTGTTCCAGCATCAGGTGAAATCGTTGCGCAATCCGCTCATGCAACAGCTGACGCTGGGCCGGCGCTATGGCCAATTGCGCGACAGTATAGGGGAATTGGCCAGCCTTCGATGCGCCGCCCGCAGTATTTTCCGCGGCCTGGTGCTGGCGGTGCGCGCTCATGCTGAGGCCACTCACCCGGTAGACTTCCAGCGCCCGCACCAGACGCTGCGGGTCATTGGGATGAATCCGCGCGGCCGATTCAGGATCGACCCTGCGTAATTCGTCGTGCAGCGCCTGCCAGCCCTCGACCTGAGCGCGCGCCTCCAGCTCGGCGCGCACCTGGGCATCAGCACTGGGCATGGCGGCCAAGCCCTCCAGCAACGCCTTGTAATACAACATGGTGCCGCCCACCAGCAGCGGGATACGCCCGCGCGCGGTGCTTTCGGCCATGGCCGCCAGGGCATCACTGCGGAACTCGGCCGCCGAGTAGCTCTCGGCGGGATCGCGGATGTCCACCAATTTATGGGGGAACTCGGCCAGCACGGCTTTATCGGGTTTGGCGGTGCCTATATCCATGCCGCGATAGATCAGCGCCGAATCGACACTGATCAAGTCACAGGGCAGCACGCGCGCCAGCTCCAGGGCCAGGTCGGTTTTGCCGGCGGCGGTGGGGCCCATCAGGAAAATCGCCGGGGGCAGGCGCTCGGACATGCTTAATAGGCCTCTAAGGGGGAGCCGCAGACGGTTTAACGGCCGCGCAGAAACAGCTTATCCAGGTCATCCATGCCCATCTGGGTCCAGGTCGGACGACCATGGTTGCACTGGCCGCTGCGCTCGGTGTGTTCCATATCGCGCAGCAGGGCATTCATTTCCGGCAGGCTCAGGCGGCGATTGGCGCGCACCGCACCATGACAGGCCATGGTGCCGAGCAGCTCATTGAGGTGCGCCTGGATGCGATCCGTGGTGCCGTACTCCAGCAGATCGGCCAACACATCCTGCACCAGGCGGGTGGCTTCGGCCTGCTTGAGCAAGGCCGGAATCTGCCGGATCGCCAGGCTTTCAGGGCCCAGACGCTGCAACTCGAAGCCCAGACGCTGGAACCACTCGCCATGCTCCTCGGCACAATCGGCCTCGCGCTGACTGACCGCGATGGACTCGGGCACCAGCAATGGCTGGCCGCGCAGCCCCTCGCTGGCCATGGCGACCTTCAGCCGCTCATAGGTGATGCGCTCATGGGCGGCGTGCATATCCACCACCACCAGCCCCTGGACGTTCTCGGCAAGGATATAGATGCCCTTCAGCTGGGCGATGGCATAGCCCAGCGGCGGAATATCGCCCTGGGCCACCGGCAGACTCGGCGCAGGAGCGGCAGGCGTCAGCGGCGCGAAGAATTCGCGGTAGGCACCCTGAGCTTCGGCCGCCGGTAGCGCCGCCTCGGGACGCGGCGCCTGGTAGCCCGCACCTGGCGAACGCCAGACCGAGGCAGCGGGCGCGGGTTCGAGCAAGCTGGCGGCCAGGCCTATTTCACCCTGGGGGCCGAACTCACCAGCAGCCTGCCCGGTTGGCCGCACCATTTCGCTGATGCCAGCCGGTGCCGCCAGCTGATCCTCCGGCCGCACCTCGCCCAGCGCGCGGTGCAAGGTACCGTACAGAAAGTCATGCACCATGCGCCCGTCACGGAAACGCACTTCATGCTTGGTCGGGTGCACGTTGACATCGACCACGGCAGGGTCGATCTCCAGAAACAGCACGAAGGTCGGATGACGGCCATTGAACAACACATCGCGGTAAGCCTGGCGCACCGCGTGGGCCACCAGCTTGTCACGCACCATGCGCCCGTTCACATAGAAATATTGCAGGTCGGCCTGGCTGCGCGAAAAGGTCGGCAAACCGACCCAGCCCCACAGATGCAAGCCATTGCGCTCGATATCGATGGGCAACGCCTGTTCGAGGAAGGCCGGGCCGCAGACTGCCGCCACCCGCCGCGCGCGGCTGAGCTCATCGGGAGCCTCGTGCAGCCCCAGCACCGCCTTGCCGTTGTGGCGCAGATGGAACGCCACATCGAAGCGCGCCAGGGCCAGACGCTTGATCACCTCCTGCAGGTGATCGAATTCGGTTTTCTCGGTCTTGAGGAACTTGCGCCGCGCCGGAGTGTTGAAGAACAGGTCGCGCACCTCCACCGAAGTGCCCACCGGGTGCGCCGCAGGCTGTACCCGGGCCTCCATGTCGCGCCCCTCGGTTTCCACCTGCCAGGCCTGCTCGGCGTCAGCGGTGCGCGAGGTCATGGTCAGGCGCGCCACCGAGCTGATCGAGGCCAGTGCCTCGCCGCGAAAGCCCAGGCTCATGACCTGCTCGAGGTCTTCCAACTCGCGGATCTTGCTGGTGGCATGCCGCGCCAGCGCCAGCGGCAAATCATCGGATGAGATGCCGCTGCCGTTGTCCCGCACCTTGAGCAGCTTGACGCCACCCTGCTCGACATCCACCTCGATGCGCGTGGCCCCCGAGTCCAGGCTGTTTTCCAGCAGCTCCTTGATCACCGAGGCCGGACGCTCGACCACTTCCCCCGCGGCAATCTGGTTGGCCAGCCGTGGGCTGAGCAGCTGGATACGCGCCGACTCTTTTACCGCAGGACTGTTCATGGCTGTGCAGCCAGAGCGGTGGCGGGCACCTGCAACCGCTGGCCGACCTTGATCACATCGCTCTTCAGCCCATTGGCGCTGCGCAGCGTGGCCAGATTGATCTGATAGCGCTGGGCGATCAGCGCCAGGCTCTCACCCGAACTGACCACATGCTCGCGCGGCCCCAGGGCAATCTTGCCGTTGTCACGCAACCAGGCCACGTAAGTGCCGGGCGGTGGGTTTTCATGGAAGAACTGCCGCACTCCACTCAGGATCGAGCGGCCCAGCGCCTGCTGATGGCTGGCCGAAGACAGCTTGCGCGCCTCGTTGGGGTTGGAGATAAACCCGGTTTCGACCAGGATCGAGGGAATATCCGGCGACTTCAGCACCATAAAGCCGGCCTGCTCAACCCGGCGCTTATGCAGCGGGGTCACCCGGCCCATATTGCCCAGCACCTTGTTGCCGACATTCAGGCTGGAGGACAGCGAGGCGGTCATCGACAGGTCGAGCAACACGCCGGCGAGCATACGGTCCTTGTCGTCGAGGCTGACGTTGCCGGCGCCGCCGATCAGGTCCGACTGGTTTTCCGAATCCGCCAGCCAGCGCGCGGTTTCTGAGGTGGCGCCACGATCCGACAGGGCATACACCGAAGCACCGAACGCCGCCGCCCGCGGCGCCGCATCGGCATGGATGGAAACGAACAGATCCGCGCCTTTCTTGCGCGCGATCTCGGTGCGCTTGCGCAGCGGAATAAAGTAATCGCCGGTACGCACGAGCTCGGCGCGAAAGCCTTTCTCGGCATTGATCTGCCGCTGCAACTCCTTGGAAATCGCCAGGGTCACATGCTTCTCGTACTGCCCCTTGACCGGCGACAGCGCGCCCGGGTCTTCACCGCCATGACCGGCGTCGATGGCGATCACGATATCGCGCTTGCCATTTGGCACAGGGGGCAGCTTGGCCGGAGCCTGGGTCGGCGTCACCGGCATCTGCGGCGCAGTCGCCACACCAGAGGCCGGCAGGCTCGGCGCGGCACCCGCCTCCTGATCGAACAGATCGACCACCAGGCGGTGGCCATATTGCTGATTGGGCGCCAGGGTAAAGCTTTTCGGCGTCACCGGAGCCGACAGATCAATCACCACCCGCAGGTCTTCCGGGGTGCGCTGCGCCGAACGCACGCCAGTGATCGGGGTGTTGCTCAGGGCCAGCTGCTCGAGCCCGGTGGCCAGCTTGGCGCCACCGACATCGATCACGATACGGTTCGGCGCGGACAGCAGAAACACGCTGTGCTGCACCGGCCCGGACAGGTCGAATACCAGGCGGGTGTTATCCGGCGCCCGCCACAGCCTGACGCTGCGCACATCCGAAGCGGCCAGCACATCGGCGCCCAACCCCACCAATGCCACTCCAATTGCGATGAAACGCGCGCCTATGCGCATAGCCAACCCCATTATGTATTTATGCCCCGACGGCCAAAGCGGCACACCAGGTTTCGCCGCGCGCGCTGCACGCCTGCAGCCGCAGCACGCGACCGGCCGCTTGCGGGCTAATGGTAATGTCCAGGTCCGCCTTTGGCAAAACGCCGGCACCGCGCTGCGGCCACTCGACCAGGCACAGGGCGTCGCCGTCGAAATAATCGCGTACCCCCATAAACTCCAACTCCTCCGCATCCACCAGCCGGTAGAGATCGAAGTGAAAGGCGCGCAGGTCGCCAATTTCATAGGGCTCGACCAGGGTAAAGGTCGGGCTTTTCACCGCGCCGATATGGCCCAGGCCGCGAATAATGCCGCGCGACAGGGTGGTCTTGCCGGCGCCCAAGTCGCCATGCAGATAGATCACCCCACTACCGCCGCTCGCCTCGGCAATACGCGCCCCCAGGGTCAACATCGCCGCCTCATCGGCGGCCCACAACTCTAACTCAGGCACTCGGACTGCTCCTGCAATAACTGACGAATAACCCCA
>DASUOY010000476.1:0-7959 GCA_036276395.1 Pseudomonas sp. | reverse complement strand
GGACCCCAGTGAAAAAGCCGAAGCCCCGGCGGCAGGGCCGCAGGCCGGGGCAAGTGGTGCGCGCGGCGGTGGTCACTCCTTTGTTCTGTTGCAGGAAACGGGCGGCCAACTGCAGCCGGAAATCGGTTTCGATACCGAGCCGTTGGCCTTGGTCAACCTCTCTCCCGAACTACGCCCTGTGCTGCCTGTGATTGACCCGGACCTGCCCATAGCGGCGGATGCCCAGCCGCAGGGCGGGGCGGCTGCGAATGCTGTGAGTGAGGCGGGGTTGGCCGGCGGCAGCAACCCAGAGGCACCGACCACGGTGGATGGTGAGCTGGGTTACAGCTTCGGCACCGATGGCATGGGCGGTTTCAGCTGGACGACCGATGGGTTGCCGGCGCTGAGCACGGGCGGCATACCGCTCAGCTATCAGCTCAGCGCCGATGGCCTGAGCCTGATTGGCGCAGCCAATGGGGTGGCGATATTCACCCTGCAACTGCTTGACCAGGCCAGCGGGGCCTACAGCTTTACGCTGCACTGGTCGCTTGACCATCTGGGCGCAGCTGATGCCAGCATCGGCTTGGCCTTCAGTTACACTCTGACCGATGGCAATGGTTCCAGCGCCGCCGGCAGCCTGCTGATCGGCATCGTCGATGATCTACCCCAGGCCCGCGATGATGCGGCTGTGCTGCTCTCCGATCAGGGCGTGGCGGACAACCTCAGCGGCAATCTGCTGGCCAATGACAGCCCGGGTGCCGATGGCGCCGAGCGGATCAGCCAGGTCAGCATCGCGGGGGAGGTCTTCAGCATCGATGCCGATGGCAACCTGAGCAGTAGCGGCGCCGACACCTCGGCCAGTGCCAGCTTCGATGTCGGCAGCGGCGTGCTGAGCCTGTCCACGGCCACGGGTACCCTTGAGCTGCAGGTGCAGGCCGCGCCTGGCCAGGTGCTGGGTGATTACAGTTTTATCGCCAACCCTGCGCTGGCCTTTCCCGAGAGCGGCGAACTGCATGCAAGCTTCATCTACCAGTTGCTCGATAGCGATGGCGACAGCAGCAGCGCCGAGCTGGCGATCCAGCTGAACCATGGCCGGCCGTTGCTGGTGGTGGGGAGCAATGCCGATGACCTGGCGGGCGCGAGCGCCCCTCACCTGGTGCCGAGCCCCCTGGATGCGGACGCCGCCGGGCCTCTGGCCGGCAGTGCCGGCAGCGATGTGCTGGTCGGTGATGCCGGCGGGGTGCAGAGCCTGGTCACGCCGGGCAAGAACTACAATATCGCCTTGCTGGTGGACTCCTCGGGCAGCATGGCCTACGAGTCGGGCTCGGGCGCGATACGGATGCAGCTGACCAAGGATGCACTGAGTCACCTGGCCAACCAGCTCAAGGACCACGATGGCGTGATCAACGTGCAACTGGTGCCGTTCAATAGCAACCTGGCGACTGTCACCACCCTCTATGGGCTCAATGCGGCCAACGTGGGCCTGCTGCTGGCGGCCATCGATAGTCTCAGGGCGCATGGTCTGACCAACTATGAGGCCGCCTTTACCGAGGCGTCGCAGTGGTTCAATCAGCAGATCAACGTGGCCGGCGCCGACAGTGCGCAGAATTTCGAGCAGCTGGCCTTTATCCTTTCCGATGGGCAACCCACGGTGTATCTGGACGCGCTGGGTAACCCGGTGCTCGACAGCGGCAATATCAGCAATTTCCAGGATGTCGATGAGGCGCTGCAGGCGGCTCAAGCCATGCTGCATGGCAGCATTGGCGGTGAGTCGATTCAGGTGCACGCCATCAGCATCGGCTCGAACAGCACGACGGCGGTATTGGACCTCTTCGACAACACCGCGCCGAGCGGAATCGGTTCGGTGAACTTGGCGGATGGCACTGTGGTGACTGCCCCGACGGGCGACGCGCAGATCGTGCACAACGCCGCGCAGTTGCAGGCAGCTCTCAGCGGCGGTTCCACCAGCATCGTTGCACTGGCCTTGGGCGATGATGAACTGCGCGCCGGTGCGGGCAACGACACGCTGTTCGGTGACAGCCTGAATACCGACCATCTCGCCTGGCTCGGCCATCCCGCCGGTAGCCATGACGGCCATGGCTATCAGGCGCTGCTGGATTATCTGCAGGCCGGTAACGGCGGCGCCGCACCGAGCCTGCTGCAGGTGCGCGAATTTATCGTCGAGCATGCCTTCGAACTGAATCTTGCCGGCGATCCACGGGGCGGCGATGACCTGCTCGACGGCGGGGCGGGAAACGATGTGCTATTCGGCCAGGGCGGCAACGACCGGCTGATCGGTGGGCTGGGGGATGACATTCTGAGTGGTGGTCGCGGTCAGGATGTCTTGGTCTGGGAGGCTGGCGAGCACGGTTATGACCGCATTCTCGACTTCACCTTGGGCGGCGCCGAAGGCGATGCCCTGGACTTGCATGAGCTGTTGGGCGGCGAAGAGTTGGGGGTATTGGCCGATTACCTGAGCTTTGCGGTGCAGGATAGCGGCGGCTCGTTCAGCACTCTGGTAGGGGTAAGCGCCAATGCCGGTGGCCCAGTGACCCAGACGATCGAATTGTCCGGCATCGACCTGGCGGCGCACTACGGGGTCATTCCTGGCGCCGGCGGTTTGGTTGGCAGTGGGGTGGACAGCGCGCAGATCATCAGTGGTTTGCTCGGTGACCAGGCGCTGCGGGTGGATACCGTATAAGGGACGTGCCTTGGCCCAGTGTCTAGCGCTCGCGCAGCGCCTCGGCGCGGGCCTTGAGTACCGGCTTGAGCAGATAGTCCAGCACGCTCTTTTCGCCGGTGATGATATCCACGGTGGCGACCATGCCGGGAATGATCAGCAGGGGATGCTCATCACTGCCCAGGTGGCTTTTATCCGTGCGCACCTGGATCAGATAGAAGCTGTTGCCTTCCTCGTCGGTGATGGTGTCGGCGCTGATCAGCTCAAGGTTGGCCTTCATCCCGCCATAGATGGTGAAGTCGTAGGCGCTGAACTTGACCATGGCCTTCTGGCCGGGGTGGAGGAAGGCCACATCCTGAGGGCGTACCTTGGCTTCGACCAGCAGGCTGTCGTCCATGGGCACTATTTCCAGCATGTCGCTACCGGGCTGTACCACGCCACCTATGGTGTTGACCTTGAGTTGCTTGATCACCCCCCTGACGGGCGACACCACTGTGGTGCGGCTGACTCTGTCCTGAATGGCGACACTGGTGGCGGTGATTTTCTGCAGTTCGGTGCGCGCATCATTGAGTTCACTGAAGGCTTCCGAGCGAAAGCCCAGCTCGGATTCCTCCACCTTGCTCTTGATCTCCGCCATGGCCGATTCGGCGCGGGGAATCGCCAGGTTGGTGGCATCCAGGGAACCGCGCAATTCCACCATGCTGCGGCGCAGGCGCAGAATCTCGACCTCGGAGATAGCGCCGGAGGCCACCAAGGGCTGCGACATGTTGAGTTCCTGCTGCACCAGGCCGAGGCTTGAGCGGTATTGCTGAGCCTTGGCGCGGAACTCGGCCAGCTCTTGGGTTTTCTGCCGCAGCTGTTCACCCAGGGTGCGTTGCTCGCTTTGCAGGCGGCCCTGGCGTGATCGGTACAACGCCAGTTCGTCTTCGGCCAGTTGTGGCGCCTGGCGCAGTATCTCTTCGGGCATGGCAATAGGGCGGCCTTCCGCTTCAGCGGTCAGGCGTTCGATGCGGGCGATCAGCGCCAGGCGGTCGGCCTCGGTTTCCCCCTTATTGGACAGGAAGCGGGTATCGTCCAGGCGCATCAGCATGTCGCCCTTGTTCACGATCTGGCCTTCGCGCACGAATATTTCGGTGACTATGCCGCCTTCCAGGTTCTGGATGACCTGGATCTTGCTTGAGGGGATGGCTTTGCCTTCGCCGGTGGTGACTTCCTCCAATACGGCGAAATTGGCCCAGAGCAGCGCCACTATCAGGCAGACGCTGACCAGCCAGACGGTAATGCGGGTAAACCAGGGCGAGTCTTCGAGAATGGCGCCGTCCACCTCGGGCATAAACTCGGTGTCCTGTTTGCGCTGGCGCATGCTGCTGAAGTAGTTGCTGATGGAATTGCTCATGGGCCATTGCTTCCTAAACCGCAGCAGGGCCGACTCGGCCTTTGCGCAGTGCTTCAATAACCGCTTCTTTAGGGCCGTCGGCAACTATCTGGCCGTTATCCAGCACTATCAGGCGATCGACCAGGCTGAGCATCGAGGCGCGGTGGGTAACCAGCAGTATGGTCTTGCCTTGTGCCCAGCTTTGCAGGCGGCCGCGCAGAATGTCTTCACTGGTGTTGTCCATCGAGCTGGTGGGTTCATCCAGCACCAGTATGGGCGGGTCGAGCAGCAAGGCGCGGGCGAGCAGCACCGCTTGGCGCTGGCCACCGGACAGCAACTGGCCGCGTTCGCCCACCGGGCGGTCGAAGCCTTGCGGATGTTGCCTGGCCAGATCGACTACACCGGTCAACTCTGCGACTTCGAGCATGTGTGCATCGCTTACGTAACGCGCACCCAGGGTCAGGTTGTCGCGCAGGCTACCGGCCAGCAGTGGCAGGTCGTGGGCGACATAGCCGATCTGGTGGCGCAGGTCGGCGACATCGATTTGCCGCAGGTCGATATTGTCGAGCAGGATTTGCCCCTCATCGGCGGTGTAGAAGGCCATGATCAAGCGTGCCAGGGTGCTTTTGCCCGAGCCGCTGCGGCCGATGATGCCAATGCGCTCGCCGGCGGCCATGCGCAGGCTGACATTGTTGAGGGCCGGTGCACTTTGCCCAGGGTAGCGAAAGGTCACCTGGCGTACGTCCAGCGCACCATGCAATTGGGTTCTGTCCAGTGGCCGCTGTTTCGCCTGGCGCTCCTGGGGCAGCGCCATCAGGGCGTCTGTGCTGGTCATGGTCAGGCGCGCTTGCTGGTAGCGGGTGATCAGCCCGGCGATCTGCCCGAGGGGCGCGAGTATGCGGCTGCCGAGCATATAGCAGGCCACCAGGGCGCCGACGCTGAGGTCGCCGGCGATAATGCTGTAGACCCCGGCGACTATGGTGGCCATGCCGGCGAATTGCTGGAGGAACAGTGTGCCATTGGTGGCGATGGCCGCCAGTGAGCGGGCGTGGATATCCAGGCGGGTCAGTGCGCCATGGGTTTTTTCCCATTGATGCTGGCGTTCGCTTTCGGCGCCACAGGCTTTCAGGGTTTCCAGGCCACCCAGGGTTTCGATCAGCAGGGCTTGGCGTTGCGAGGCCAGTTGCAGGCTTTTTTCCACCGTATCGCGCAGGCGTGTCTGTACGGCAAAGGCGAACAGGGCCGTGATGGGGAAGGCCAGCAGCGGAATCAATACCAGCCAGTCGCCAATCAGCCAGATCACCGCAATCATCAGAAAGGAGAAGGGCAGGTCGATCAGGCTGGTCAGGGTGACGGCGGTGAGGAATTCACGCAGCCCCTGGAAGTCATGGATGCTCTGGGCAAAGCCGCCGATCGTGGCCGGCCGTGCCTTCATCGACATGCCGGTGATGCGTTCGAACAGGGTGGCTGACAGCACCACGTCGGTTTTCTTGCCGGCTGTATCCAGCAGATGGGCGCGCAGGATTTTCAGCAGCAGCTCAAAGCCCATGGCGACAAACAAGCCGATCGCCAGCACCCACAGGGTTGCGGTGGCCTGGTTGGGAACCACGCGGTCGTAGGTCTGCATGACGAACAGCGGAACCATCAGGCCCAGCAGGTTGATCAGCAGGCTAGCCAGCAAGGCATCGGTATAGAGCCAGCGAGACAGTTTGAGGGTGTCGCGGAACCAGGCCTCGATACGCGGGATCAGAGGCGAACGTGCTTCTTCCAGCTCATGCCGTGGGCGGGCGAAGAAGGCTTGGCCGCTGTATTCATTGAGCAACTGCTCGCGGTCAACCCACTGGGCACCACCATCGGCTTCGCAGGGCAGGATCTGCGCCTGGTTTTTCGGCCCCCACTGGCGCAGCACCGCGCTGCGGCCATCTTTCAGGAGCAACAATACCGGCAGGTTGAGTGCTGGAATGCTGGCCAGTTCGCGGCGCAGCAGGCGCCCTTGCAGGCCGGCGCGTGCCGCCGCCCTGGGCAGCAATTCAGGGGTCAGGCACTGCTCAGGCATCGGCAGGCCGGCACTGAGACTGCCACGGCTGACTGAACAGCCGTGCAGTCTGCACAGGATCAACAGGCCATCTAGCAGCGGGTCGTCGTGACTCTGACGCGGATCGCCGGATGCCCCTGGCCGCTCCATGGTGGTCAAGTTGTACTACTCCTGTACCAGTGTTATTTCATTGCCGGCAAACGCGCCTCGCTCTTCACTTCGGTGAGGGCTACAGCTTCGGCCGGTACTACTACCTGTTGCTGGCGCAGCAGGTCACCCATTGCAGCGATCACGCGGTACATGGAGAACTCTTCGAGAAAACGCACTTCGCTGTAACGGCGATTGGCGGTAAAGAGCTCGTTCTCACTGTCCAGCAGGTCGAGCAGGGTGCGCTGCCCCAGGCTGAACTGCTGCTGATAAGCCTCGCGAACCCGCGCGGTGTAGTCCGCATAGTCACGGGCTGTCGGGGTTTGCTGGCGGGCGTTTTCCATGGCGTTCCAGGCCAGGGAGAGGTTTTCATTGAGTACCCGCAAGGCGTTGTTGCGAATATCCATTGACTCGTTGATCTGATGCGCCGTGGATTGCAGGCGCGCTTTATCGCGCATGCCGTTGAACAGGTTGTAGTTCATCACCACGGCTGCTCGCCAGCTGTTGTCGTGCCCGCCAATGCCCTGGGTGTTGTCATTGGCCGAGGTGGCCAGTTCCAGATCAAGGCGTGGGTAGAAGGGTGACTTGGCAACTTCGTATTGTTTCTCGGCGGCATGAACATCGGCCTGCGCCGATTTCAGGAAGGGGTTGTTATCCATCACCGCCTGGCGAGCCGCTTCGAGATCCGCCGGAACCGTCTCTTTGACCGACATCGGCGACTCCAGTTCATCGGGCATGCGCCCAACGGCACTAAAGAAGTTGGCTTCGGCGTCGGCCAGGTTTACCTGCTCGGTATAAAGGTTGTTCTGCGCCAGGGCCAGACGTGCTTCGGACTGATCGAGGTCGGCCGCACTGCCCACGCCCTGTTGGTTGCGTAGGCCAATTTGGTCATTGATACGCTGGTGGGCCTGCAGGTTGTTGCGCGCCAGTTCAAACATCTCGCGGCGCTTGAGTACATCCAGATAAACCTCAACGGTACGCAGTGCCAGGCTCTCGGACGTACCCAGCAGGCGATAGGCCCGTGAGTTGACCACTGCCTCGGTGCGGGCCACTTCGTTGGGGGTATTGAAACCATCGAACAGCATCTGCCGCAGACGCAGTTCGGAGGTGCCATAGGTCAGCGTTTCCGTGTTGTGGTCACCCGCTGCTCGGGTGGTGGGGCTGTCGGTATATTCGCGGCCATAGCCAACCAGCAGATCCACAGTCGGCAGGTAGCCACCCTTGGCGATTTTCACTTCTTCTTCCGAGGAGAGGCGGTTGTTGGCTCCCGCATGCACTTCGGGGTGATTATCCAGGGTGCTCTGAATGGCCTCCGACAGGCTGATGGCCTGAACCTGTGTACTGATCGACGCCAGCAATACGGCGCTCCATAGCGGATTGAGTGCGCGCATCTGAAACTCTCCTTTTAAACGTTCTAAATCCAGTCGCCAAAATAATGGCTTTATGGGCAGATGGATTGATCCAACTTTCTAAGGTCACAGCAAAGAACACCTTTAGTTGTAGCTTAGAAAAATTGATTACACCGGTTATGAGGAAAAAATCTTATGCGGTGCATGAAATCCAGCACATTGTTCTACCAGCAAGCCAAGCTATTGCTGGTCGTTAGCAAATATGTGGTTTTTTAGGGTAGGTGGTTGAGCACATAAGAGTGGGGAGTATCGGTGGAGTAGTACGACGCAGGTTAGTGGTGCCATTATTTTGACGATTGTTGGCGCTTCGGTCTTGATGTTGGCTTCTCACACG
>DASUOY010000475.1:0-3469 GCA_036276395.1 Pseudomonas sp. | reverse complement strand
TCCATCTGCACCGAGCCGCCGGCCGACAGCGCCGCATACAGGCGCTCGGCCTCCGGCACGCTGGTTACTTGCAGTGAAATCGAACAGCCCTTGATGCCCGCGTAGGGCATGCCGGGGAAGGTGTCGGAGGCCATCAACAGCTGGTCACCAACGCTCAGGCAAACGTGAATAACCCGGTCATGGAACTCGGCCGGGATATTGCCGGCTTCCGGGCTTTCACCAAAACGCATCAGCTCCAGGCTGCCGCCCAGGCATTCGGCGTAGTGCTTGAAGGCGGCCTCGCACTGGCCGTCGAAGGTTAGATAGGCATGAATTTTCATCTGCACTGTCCTTAGTATTGGAGGGGGGTTTACGCATCGAGCCGCGCCCGCAGGCGCTCTTCCTGCTCGCGCAGTTCTGGGGTGAATTCGGCGCCGAAATCTTCGGCCTCGAAGATCTGCCGGATCTCGATCTCGCTGTCACCCGGCATGGGGTTGGGGCAGCGCATGACCCAGTCGATGCATTCTTGCAGGGAGGCCACCTGAAAGATCCAGAAGCCGGCGACCAGCTCCTTGGTTTCCATAAAGGGGCCATCGACCACGCTGCGCTGGCTACCGGAGAACTGCACTCGCGCCCCCTTGCTGCTAGGGTGCAAGCCTTCGCCGGCCTGCATCACGCCGGCCTCGACCAGCTCCTCGTTGTAACGCCCCATGGCCGCCAGCAGCTCCTCGCTGGGCATAACACCGGCTTCAGAATCCGCGGTGGCCTTAACTATCACCATAAAACGCATCGTCTTTCTCCTTTTCAAGCAGGTCGGTAAGCCGGCCATAGGCTGATGCAGCGCAGCGCGCTCTATGGCAGACAGTGAATCCCAGGCTGGGTTCTAAACCTTAGTCGAGCGGTAGCTGACTGAATCGACAGGTCGCCGAAAATTTTTTAGGCGCGGCGTAGTTCACGCTTCAACGCCCCGCGACTACTGCTGGGCAGGGCTATAGTTGGCAGAATTCAAACGGATGGAGTGGGGCCATGTGGCGCCTGTTCGCCCTGCTCTGCCTGCTCGCACTCGGCTCCCCACTGCGGGCGCAAATCCTGACCTATGCGCCGCCCGAGGTGGCGGACGATCAGCGCAACCGCTACCCATTGCAGCTATTGCAACTGGCGCTGGACAAGGCCGGCGGCGACTACCAACTGCAGCCCGCGGCGACGCCCATGCAGCAGGGCCGGGTATTTATGGAGTTGGCCCGCGGGCGCAGCGTGCGGGTGGCCTGGAGCATGACCAGCCTGGAGCGCGAGGCGCAGCTGCTGCCGATCCGCATTCCCATCTACAAGGGCCTGATCGGCTGGCGCCTGGCCCTGCTCAAAGCCGAGCGGCGCGAGTTGTTGCGGCAGGTGCGCAGCCTGGAAGACTTGCGCCGATTCAGCGCCGGCCAAGGCCACGACTGGCCCGACAGCCAGATACTGCGCAGCAATGGCCTGCCGGTGATAGCGGTGCCGAACTACCAGAGCCTGTTCAGCATGCTGGCCCTGGGCCGCTTCGATTACTTCCCGCGCTCCCTGGCGGAAGTCTGGGCCGAGGCCGAGCAGCAGCGCGGCACTGGCCTGGTGGTGGACGACAGCTTGGCGCTGCACTACCCCAGCGCCGTCTATTTCTTCGTCAACCGCCAGGATGTCGCCCTGGCGGCCCATATCGAACGCGGCCTGGAGCTGGCCATCGCCGACGGCAGCTTCGAGCAGCTGTTCCAGGCCTTTCACGGCGAGTACATCAAACGGGCGCAACTCGGCAAACGGCGGATACTGCACCTGCACAACCCATTGCTGCCGCCGCAAACGCCGCTGCAGCGCAAGGAGCTCTGGTTTCAGCCTTAGCCCCTGTTAGCCATTAAGCAGCTGCAGCGCATCGCTACTGCACTGCTGGATACGCGCCCAGTCGCCCTGCTCGACCCACTGGCTGTCGAACATCCAGGTACCGCCGACGCACATCACGTTGGCCAGGGCCATATAGCGCTGCAGGTTGTCCGGGTTGATGCCGCCGGTGGGGCAGAACCTGATGCCCGGGAAAGGCCCACCAAGCGCCTTGAGCGCCGCGGTGCCGCCGCAGACTTCCGCGGGGAACAACTTGAAGCGGCGGTAGCCCAGGGCATAGCCGAGCATGATGTCCGAGGCGCTGCTGGTGCCGGGCAACAGCGGCACCTCGACCTCCAGGCCAGCCTGCAGCAGCTCGGCGGTCGAGCCCGGAGTAACGATAAACTGCGCACCGGCGGCTATGGCCGCGTCGAGCATCTGCCGGTCCAGCACCGTACCGGCGCCCACGCACAGCTCGGGGCGCTGCTCGCGCAGCAGGCGGATGGCCGTCAGGCCGTGGGCCGAGCGCAGGGTGATTTCCAGCACACGCAGGCCTCCGGCGGCCAGGGCATCGGCCAGCGGCAGGATATCCGCCTCGCGGGCGATGGTGATCACCGGCATGATCCGCGCACGGGCGCAGATGCTGTCGATCTGGGCGATCTTCTCGGCCATGCGGGCCTGCGGGCTGTTGCAGTCAAGAGTCATAGGGCGGTCCTTCGGGCCTAGGGGCACCAGTAAATCTCAAGAGGGGAATGCAGCAAGGCACGAATCGGCATACTCGCCACCTCGTCGCCCGCCAGGGCAGCGCGCAGCGTGGCCAGCTTGGCCGGGCCCTGAATCGCCAGCAGCGGCAGGCGCGCGCCAGCCAGCAGCGCCAGGGTCAGGCTCAGGCGCTGGGCCGGCGCACTGGGCGCCTGCATCGGCAAGACGCGGCGCGGGCAATCGGCCTGCAGGGCCAGATCCAAGTTCGGGCTGCCGGGAAATAGCGAGGCGGTATGGCCGTCGTCACCCATGCCGAGCACCAGCACATCGATCGGCGGCAACTCGGCCAGGGCCTGGTCGGCCAGCTCGGCGGCCTGCTCCAGGCTGTTCGCCACCTGATACAGGCCGAGAAAACGCGCCTCGGCGGCCGGGCCGCGGAGCAGATGACGGCGCACCAGGGCTTCGTTGCTACTGGCATGGTTGACCGGCACCCAGCGCTCGTCGGCCAGGCTCACCAGCACCCGCTGCCAGGGCAGCGCCTGCTGCGCCAGGGCATCGAAAAAGGCGATCGGGCTGCGCCCGCCGGACACCACCAGGGTCGCCTGGCCGCGTTCGGCAATGGCCTGGCGCAGCGCAGCGGCCACGGCCAGTGCCAGGGCATCGGCCAGGGCTTCGGCACTGGTGTGGCTGCGGGCCTGCACGCCCTGCGGCAGTTCGAGGTCAGAGATCGCCATACCAGCTCCTGCCGTCGCGGGTGATCAGGGCAATCGAGCCCATGGGCCCCCAGGTGCCGGCGGCATAGGGCTTGGGCGCGTCACCCAGACGCTGCCAGCCGGCAATCAGCTGGTCGCACCACAGCCAGGCATGCTCGATTTCATCCTTGCGCACAAACAGGTTCTGGTTGCCGCGTATCACTTCCAACAGCAAGCGCTCATAGGCATCGGGC
>DASUOY010000474.1:0-9247 GCA_036276395.1 Pseudomonas sp. | reverse complement strand
TGTTGCAGGCCCTGCCCGCCATAGGCATCGAACAGGCAGCGCACGCTCACGCCACGCTGCGCCGCGCCACACAGGGCCTGGATCAGCACCGCGGCGCAGGCACTGCTTTCCAGCAGATAGAGCTCCAGGGCGACCTGCTCTTGCGCCGCTTCGATCAATTCGAGCATGCGGGGAAAGAACACCCCGCCGTCGATCAGTAGGGCAAAGCTGTTGCCCTGGCGCCAGGGGAAAACGCTATAGCTCATAGGCGCTGGGGCATAAGCAGGCAGGACTGGGCATTGCGCCTCACCGACAACGGATTGAGCTGCCACCATAGCCATCTGGCCGCGCCTTGCAAACCCTGGACTGCTGCTTAACGGCCCGCTACGACCTCAAGGCAGTGGCGCGGCCTCGGGCAACAACTGACACCCCTGCCGCGGCCCCAGCCACTGGGCACTTTGAGTGCTACCCAGGCCACGGGCGGTTACCCGCTTGTGCGCCGCATCATCGAAGAAGGCGCCAAGTGGCAGGTACTGCTCGACATAGGCCGCGCAATAGTCGGCAGGGTTAAGGCTGACATAACGGCAGGAGCAATATTCCTTGGCCGAGTAGGCGCCGATGATGCCGGGGAAGGCGCTCAGGTGCGCGCGGTTCTGCCAGGCCAGGGCGGCGAGCAGCAAGGCGCAGAGCAGCAGCAACAGGGACCAGGGACGACGACGGATCATGGCTGCACCTCGCGAGCAAAGGCCGCTTGCACCAGCTTGAGCAACTGGTTGTGTTGAAAGCTGGCGTCGCGATCATCGGCGTAACGCACTATCACCAGCTTCTCCCGCGGCAGCACATACAGGCCCTGGCCCCAGTGGCCCAGGGCGGCAAAGGTCTCGGCCGGCGCATCCACCCAGGGCTTGCGCGCGCCCGCCACGGCGGCGTTGAGCCACCAATGGCCACCGGGCACCGGCTCGTCGGGTTTGCCGGCCTGCGGCAGGTAGTTGGCAAACGGCGTGCGGTTGAACTCGACCCAGACCTTGGGCAGCAACTGCCGCTCGCCCCAACGCCCGTCGCGCTGCATCAGCAGGCCGACGCGGGCCAGGTCACGGGCGCTCATATAGGCATAGGAGGAACCGACGAAAGTGCCGGCGGCGTCGCGCTCCCAGACGGCGGACTGGATGCCCAGAGGCTCGAACAGCGCGGCCCAGGGATAATCGGCATAGGCCTCACTGCCGACCATGCCCTTGAGCGCGGCCGCCAGCACATTGCTGTCACCGCTGGAATAGCGAAAGCGCGCGCCGGGTTCGGCGGCGGCGCCGTGGGTGGCGGTGAACGCCGCCATATCACTGCGGCCACGGGTGTAGAGCATGGCCACCACCGAGGACTTGAGCGGCGCGTATTCGTAATCCTCCTGCCAATCCAGCCCCGAGGCCCAGTTGAGCAAATGGCCGACCTTGATCTGGGGGTGTGCGGCGAACGGCGGGTAATACTGCGCCACCGGCGCATCCAGACGAAAATGCCCCTGGCCGTAGGCCACGCCCAGGGTGGTGGCGAGCAGGCTCTTGGCCATCGACCAGGTCAGATGCGCGGTGGCAACAGTAGTTGGCTCGGCATAACGCTCATATACCAGCACGCCGTCCTGAATCACCAGCAAGGCATCGCTGCGCACGCCCTGGCGGGTGGCGTCATCACGGGCAGGGAAGGCATAGTTTTCCAGTTCACTGAGGGCCGCGCTGGGTGGCGCGGGCTGGCTGGTCCAGTCGGCGCCTGGCCAGTTCTCGGCCTGCGCCGCCGCGCAGCCCAGGCCAAAGACGCAAGCCAACAGCAGCCGCGCAGGAGAAAGAGTGAAGGACATAAAGCCGCCTGTGCTGAAATCGAAGGCGGCACCCTAGCATGGGCCTGATGACGACAATAGCGCCGAACATGCCTGTTTATCCGGCGATTCGGCGCAAAAAGTCAGGGCGCTTACTTGGGTAGGCGGTAATCCTCCGGCCCCATCAGGTCCATGCCGCACTCCAGGTTCTCGATCCAATCGAGAAAGGCATTGATCATCTGCTCGCCGACAAAAGGCCGGCCGTGCTGCGGCACTATCATGGCCACATCCATCTCGCGCACCATGCCCGCCCACAGCCGGCAGACCTTGTTGCTGGCCATATAGCGACGGTGAAAGCCGAGCATATTCGGCACATGGTTGATGAAGTCGCGCACCGGGGTGGCGTCATCCACCAGGGAGGCGCCCATATCGCCGGAAAACAGGATCTTGCTGATCGGGTCATACAGCTGGAAGTTGCCCACCGAGTGCAGAAAGTGCGCCGGCACAGCCTTTAGCGTGCACTTGCCGAGGCTGAACGACTGGCCGCGATCCGGCAGCGCGATAATCCGGTCGAAGGTATTGATACCGCGGCTCAGCGCCAGGTAGTTGGCCGTCAGGTGCGGTAGAAAGCGCGCCCACAGCTTGGAGCAGATGACCTTGGCGCGGGTGTGCAGCAGCCACTTGTCCAGGGAGGCGATGATGTCCGGGTCCTGGTGCGAGGCGAAGATATAGGTCAGGTCCTGCACCGGAATATGCTTGGACAGCTCCAGCGACAGCGGCGTGTAGGTCAGATCGCCGCCCGGATCGAGCAGCAGGTACTGCTCGTGGTCGGTGATCAGAAACTGGTTGGACTGCACCCCTTCGCCGCTGACCAGGTCATCGAACATCAGGCACTGGTGGCTGCCGTTATCGAACAGCACTATGGGTTCGCGTCGCATGGCAGGCTCTCTCCCTAAAGCCCACCAGCTTAATCCGCGCGCACCTCTGGCTTACTGATCTGGATCAAGCCGGGGCCTGCACGCCCAGAAGCGCTCGGGCCTTTTCCAGGCGCTTGCGCCGTGCGCTATTGGCAATCGACAGCAGGCCCTTGTCGCGCTGCCAGAGCTGCGCCCAGGTCGCCGGGCCACTGGCGAAGGCGCTATCCAGGTCACTGCGCAGGCTATCGAACTGGGCAAACAGCCCGGCCAGCAGCAAGTGGCTGCTCGGGGCACCGGGGTTTTGCCGCGCCACCTCGGCGCAGCCGGCCAGCAGGCCGAGCAGACGCAGCTGCAGCGGCTCGGCCCAGGCGCACTCCTGCCCCACTCCCAACAGCCAGGCCGTCACCGCGCTCAGCACATGCAGGTCTTCGATGCTGCGAAAGGGTTTTACATAGTCATCCCAGCCATCTCCGGCCAGGCGTTCGCAATGGGCCTGCTGCAGATGCAGGCGCGCGTGACCGATATCCGGCATCAGCGGCAGCGCCGGCAAGGCTTCGATGCGCACCCCGGGCGCGCCATTGCGCACCACCCCCACCGCCAGTTTGACCGGCTGCTCTGGGGCCTCCTCGCGGGCCGCCACCAGCAGCCAGTCGGCGGCCTCGGCGGCGGTTACGAAGTCCTTGCGCCCGCTGAGCAGCAGGGCGTCCAGGCGCGTGGCCAGATCCGCCGGGCGGGTGCTCTTGTTCTCGGTCACGCAGAGCGCCCCCAGCGACCAGGGCGCCGAAGGCCAGAGCGCGCGCAAGGCGGCCTGGTAGCCGGCGAGAAAGGCCAAACCCAGGGTGGCCGCCAGGCGCCCGCCGCGCAGCGCCAGCTCGAACGGCGCCGGGTGGCCGATGCGCGCCAGCAGGCTGGCATACCAGGCCTCCAGGTCGGCTGCGGGCAGGCGTGGCTGGGGGCTCAAGAATGGTTGCCAGGGCATGGGGAGTTCCTTGTCGGGGTTGGCGCGAAGGCTGTCACACAAGCATCACCAAAACTTCACGGAGGTGACATTGCCGTTACCTAGCCTGAGCTTGCCCAACAAGATCGACCGGCTGCAAGGCAAAAAGCCGGCTTAATCGGCCAAGTGAGCGCCCTGCGGGGATTTCACCGCGCCCGAATGGAGATGACGGCATGACCCAGATGGCAAGCACCCGCGACCGCAGCACCCCCGCCCGCCGCCTGCAAGCCGAGCGTTTGCTGGGCGCGGCAGCCCTGCGCGAAGCCCAGGCCCTGCGCTTTCGCGTATTCAGCGCCGAGTTCGATGCCAAGCTCAACGGCGCCGAACAGGGCTTGGACATGGATGACTACGATATCCACTGCCAGCATATCGGCGTGCGCGACCTGAGTAGCGGCGCGCTGGTGGCCACCACCCGCCTGCTCGACCACCGCGCCGCCGCGGGTTTGGGGCGTTTCTACAGCGAAGAGGAATTCAGCCTGCACGGCCTGGCCGGCCTCGAAGGCCCGGTGCTGGAAATCGGCCGCACCTGCGTCGACGCCGCCTACCGCAATGGCGCCACCATCGCCGTGCTCTGGGCCGAACTGGCCGAAGTGCTCAACCAGGGTGGTTACCGCTACCTGATGGGCTGCGCCAGCATCCCCATGCAGGACGGTGGCATCCAGGCCCAGGCCATCATGCAGCGCCTGCGCGAACGCTACCTGTGCACCGAGCACCTGCGCGCCGAACCCAAGCACCCGCTGCCGGCGCTGGATATCCCGGGCAATGTGATCGCCGAAATGCCGCCTCTGCTCAAGGCCTATATGCGCCTGGGCGCCAAGGTCTGCGGCGAGCCGTGTTGGGACCAGGACTTCCAGGTGGCCGACGTGTTTATCCTGCTCAAGCGCGACGAGCTGTGCCCGCGCTATGCACGCCACTTCAAGGCAGCCGTCTGAGCGCACTTGCCCAAACCGCCGACAGCCCGGTAGGGTGCGCCGCGCGCACCGCAAGCCAGCCTGGTGACGGGCGCAGAAATCCCTGTGGTGCGCATGGCGCACCCTACCCGCTGTAGCACGTTGCCCGCGGAGTGGCCGATGAAAAAATTGCGTTTATACCTGCGCTTGGCGCGCCTGCTGGCGGTGATCAGCCTCGGCGCCCTGCTGGCCAGTGCCATCACCCTGCTGGAGCGCCTGGTGCGGCATGACCTGATGCCGACCCGCCAGCGCCTGACCCGCTGGTTTCTCGCCCGCCTGGCTGCGGCACTGCCCTTTCGCTTGCAGGTTCAGGGCGAGCTGCCGCGCCAGCCGATGCTGTGGGTCAGCAATCACGTGTCCTGGACCGATATCCCGCTGCTCGGCATGCTCACCCCGCTGTCCTTTCTGTCCAAGGCCGAGGTGCGCACCTGGCCGGTGGCCGGCTGGCTGGCGCACAAGGCCGGCACCCTGTTTATCCGCCGCGGCTCGGGCGACAGTGGCCTGGTTGGCCAGCAGCTCAACCGTCATCTGCAGCGCGGCCGCCATCTGCTGATCTTCCCCGAAGGCACCACCACCGACGGCCTGGGTCTGCGCACCTTTCATGGCCGCCTGCTGAGCAGCGCCATCGACAGCGGCGTGCCGGTGCAGCCGGTGGCCATCCGTTACCTGCGCGGCGGTTTACCCTGCAACGTGGCGCCCTTTATCGGCGACGACGATATGCTGTCGCACCTGCTGCGCCTGCTGGCCAGCGACCTGGGAGAGGTGCAGATCCAGCTACTGGGCCCCATCGACAGTCGCGAACTAAACCGCAACGCCCTGGCCCGCCAGGCCCAGCAGGCCATTGGCCTGGCGCTATTTGGCGACGCACCAGCGCTGGTAGAACAAGAGCAAAGCCAGGCGGCCTAACAGTTAGCCGCGCTCCCGGGCGGCAAAACCCTGCAGCTCGGGATAGAAGGCGCGAAAATCCTCCAGCAGCGGCTGATACAGCCGCTCAAGTTCACCCATCGCCCCATCCAGGCCCGCGGGCCGCGACAGGCGCCGTTGCAAGCCTGCCACCACCTGCTCCAGCACCTGAAAATCGCGGTAGCTGCCCAGCCAGTCCTGGGCCGCCATGCGCGGCGCGATCAGGGCCAGGCGCCCGGGCAGCTGCGCCTCATCGGCCAGCACCCGGTAGACCCGCCCGGTAAAGCGCGGCAGGGGCTCGGCGGCGTAATCGGCCCAGTGCCGGGCCAGGCAATGATCGAAGAACACATCCAGCAGCATGCCGCTGTAACGCCGACGTTCGGCGGGAAAGCGCGCGCGGGCCTGGGCCTGCAACGGATGGCTGTCGGTAAAGGCATCGATGCGCCGATGCAGGCGGATGGCCGCCTCGATATCCGCCGGCCACTGCCCGGCCAGCGGCCCTTTGACGAAATCGCCATAGAGGCTGCCGAGCAGCTGGGCCGGGGCGTCGCCACCGAGATGTAAATGGGCCAGGTAGTTCATGCATCAGCTCACTCGATGATCACTATCGCGGCAAACGATCTGCTTCTACAGAAGCCCCGCGCTAAGGTGCGCAGCACCACGATACGTCCTTTTCCAGGCAGATGGAGAGATTCATGAGCACACTTTTCGACCCCATCCAGATCGGTGATCTGCAGCTGAACAACCGCATCATCATGGCCCCGCTGACCCGCTGCCGCGCCGATGAGGGCCGCGTACCCAATGCCCTGATGGCCGAGTACTACGTGCAGCGCGCCAGCGCCGGGCTGCTGATCAGCGAAGCCACCGCGGTCAGCCCCTCGGGCGTCGGCTACCCGGACACCCCCGGCATCTGGTCGGATGAACAGGTGCGCGGCTGGAGCAATATCACCAAGGCGGTACAGGGCGCCGGCGGCAAGATCGTCCTGCAGCTCTGGCACGTCGGGCGCATCTCCGATCCGCTCTACCTGAACGGCGAGCTGCCGCTGGCACCGAGCGCCATCAAACCCGCCGGTCACGTCAGCCTGGTACGCCCACTGAAGGAATTCGTCACCCCGCGCGCCCTGGCCACCGAGGAAGTCGCCGATATAGTCGAGGCCTATCGTCAGGGCGCGGAAAACGCCAAGGCCGCCGGCTTCGATGGCGTGGAGATCCACGGCGCCAACGGCTACCTGCTCGACCAGTTCCTGCAGAGCAGCACCAACCAGCGTACCGATCGCTACGGCGGCAGCCTGGAAAACCGTGCGCGCCTGCTGCTGGAAGTCACCGATGCGGTCATTGAGGTATGGGGTGCCGGCCGCGTCGGCGTGCACCTGTCGCCACGGGCCGATCTCCACGATATGGGCGACGCCGACCGCGCCGAGACCTTCACCTATGTGGCCCGCGAACTGGGCAAACGCGGCATCGCCTTTATCTGCGCCCGCGAACATCAGGCCGACGACAGCCTGTCGCCAAGCCTGAAGCAAGCCTTCGGCGGCGTATTTATCGCCAACGAGCGCTTTACCAAGGAGCAAGCCAATGCCTGGCTGGCCAGCGGCAAGGCCGATGCGGTGGCCTTCGGCGTACCCTTTATCGCCAACCCGGACCTGCCGGCACGCCTGGCCCAGGACGCCGAACTGAACCCGCCACGCCCGGAAACCTTCTACGGCGCCGGGGCAGTTGGGTATATCGACTACCCGACGCTTAACGGCTAAGAAAAGGCAGACGGCGCAATGCCGGACGCCTAAACCTAAATAAGAAGGCCCCACTCTAGAGCGGGGCCTTCTTATTTACCGCGGGTTTAGCGCGCGTCTATCTGCTGCTGCAGGTTCAACACCTGCGACTGCAGGGTGCTGACATTGCGGCTCATCTGCGCGCGGAAGGCGTCGAACTCGGCGGTACTGGCGCTATCCGCCGGACGGGTCTCCAGATCGCTCTTGAGTACCAGCATGTCCTGCTCCAGACGAGAGATGGCCTGGTTGGGGTTGCCGAGTTTTTTCAGCGCCTCGATCTCGCCACTCAGGCTCTTGAGCTGCGCCTCAAACTTGCTGGTATCGGCCAGGGCAGCCTGCAAGGCCGCCTGCTGTTTTTTCAGCGCCGCCTGCTCGCTGCCCAGGGTCTTCAGGCTGCCCTCGAACTTGCCGGTGGCGCCTTGCTGGCTCTTCACCTCGGCCGCCAACTGCTCGATGCGCTTGCCCTGGCCAGTCTGCTGGCCGGCCACGGCCTGCTGCTGCTTGCTCAACTGGGCCAATTTGCCTTCCAGTTGCTTGACCTGCAGCTTGAGCGCCTCGCTGCCGCTGGTGACGGTCGACTCGGTGGCCACCACCTTGCCGGAAATATCCTGGATGCGCCCGGCGGCCTCCTCGCTGATGCGCGCAAAGCTCTCCTGGGTGGCGACCAGTTGCTGCTCCATCAGGTTGATCTGCTGGAAACTCCACCAGCCCAGGCCACCCAGAGCGATCATCAGCGCGCCGACCAGGGCCCACAGCGGCCCGGTAGCGCTGGCTGGCGACGCCGCGGCCGGCGCGCCCCGGGCATAGGCCGGCGCATGCGCAGCAGGGGCCGGATGGTCGGCGGCGAAATCATCGCGATCCCGCGCATCGGCGCTCAGGCTGGGCACATGGTCGAGTTCGTCGTGGGCATCGTTACGCATGGGGTAAACCTTCAAGAGAATGCAAATGGCGCGAAATGCCGAGCAGTATAACGACTAGCGCGTTCCACTTCAGGGTTGCACAACGCCAGGGCAACACGCACCGACGAAGGGCGCTAAACCGTGGAACGGCTGGCCAGGCAGCGCATCCACAGGCTTCGGCCGGGCTGGTACAAGCCTTGCTAATAGCTCATTGCCGCATGGCAACCGAGGCATCGCAGCAAGACGAAAGCCCGGATCAGGCACAACCACCAGGGGAAGGCATATGGAACTGAACAAAGCGGTTTTGGATTGCATGCAAGCCTTGCGGCGCAAGTTGCGCGAAGAGCAGGCGGTGGATATCCGCCTGAGCCAGCCAGATGCGATCAGCGCCATGCTCAGCGCCTGCCTCGCCTCCAGCGACGAACAAACCCGCGAGCTAGGCCAACGCCTGGCGCAGCTCAGCGACACCCCCTACCACAGCGCCCCCGCGCCGCGCCTGCACAACGGCCACCCCCTGCTGATCGACGCCAGCCAGGCCGCCGCCAGCAGCGGCTCGGTGCGTATCTACCGGGGCCAGCGGGTATATGCCTGAGAGCCTCGCAGGCTCAGCCTGGATGCTGGGCCTGCCACCAGTGGCAGAACTCGTCCAGAGCGGTCCATAGGCTGACCTTGGGCTCGTAGCCCAGATACTGGCGGGCGCGGCCGATATCCAGGGAGAAGTCCTTGGCCATTACCGCCACGCCCAGGCGGAACAGGGTCGGTTCCGGGCGCCCGGGCAGCAGGCGGCACACGCCCTCGTTCAGCGCCGCCGCGCCATAGGCCAGGGCATAGGGCAGGTGGCGGGTCACCGGCGGCAGGTCGAGTTGGCGCAACACGTAATTGACCACATCCCAGAGCGGCACCGGCGCGCCATTGCTGATGTTGTACACCCGGCCCAGGGCCTCCTCGCCGACGCGCAGGCTGCTCAGCAGGGCGGCATTGAGATTGTCCACGCTGGTGAAATCGACCTTGTTCAGGCCATTGCCGATGATC
>DASUOY010000473.1:0-2758 GCA_036276395.1 Pseudomonas sp. | reverse complement strand
CTCAGCCAGATGCTGCGTGACGCGCCGTCATGATCTTGCGTGCGCCGCTACCAGCCTGGCTTGTGGCGGTTTTCTGCTTGGTGATCCCAGGCGCTGCGGCTATGCTCGCGCAAGCCTTAGCCACTGATGTGTGACATGCCTAAATCCTTCTTGCCCTCCCTGTGTTTATCCGCCGCGCTGCTGCTGAGCGCTTGCACAAGCGTGCCGCTGTCGCCGGAAACTCAGCGCCTGCCGGAGCGGGTCGAGCTGAGTGATGTGCCGTTTTTCCAGCAGAGCGATGCCCAGGGTGGCGCCTCCGCTTTGGCCGCGTTGCTTAACCATCATGGCGTGATCAGCAGCCCCGGCTTGCTGGAGCAGCGCATGCAGCAGGCCGGGGCTGTCAGTGCTCAGGCCGGGCTGGAGTTCGCCGCCAGGTCCCATGATTTGCTGGTGTATCCGCTGCCGGCCAGTTTCGATGCCTTGCTGCAACAGGTGGCGGCGGGACATCCGGTAGTGGTTCTGCATAACCAGACGCTGGCCTGGCCGGGGCAGCAGTTCGCCATATTGGTTGGTTACGACAAGCGCGAGCGCACTGTGGTGCTGCGCTCAGGCAATAGCCGGCGCTGGTACAGCAGTTTTTCCAGCTTCAACAGTGGCTGGGAGGAGGCCGGGAGCTGGGCGGTGATACTGACGCCGGCCGATCAATTGCCCGCGCAGCCACAGTTAAGCACCTGGCTACAAGCCGCCGAGGCGTTGCGTAAGCAGGGGCGCGATGATGCGGCGCAGCGCGCCCTGCGCACGGCCCGTCAGCAGTGGCCGCAGGCTGATTTGTAAAGTTCCGAGCAAATAAAAACGGCACCCGCGGGTGCCGTTTTTATTTGCAGCTTTAACAGTGTGCGCTGTTACACGCCCAGCTTGTCACGCAGGGTGTAGTACCAGGCGCCCAGGGCGCTGAACGGTACCTGGAACAGTTGGCCGCCCGGGAAGGGGTAATGCGGCAACTCGGCGAAGGCGTCGAAGCGCTCGGCCTGGCCGCGCAGGGCTTCGCCCAGCACCTTGCCGGCCAGGTGGGTGTAGGTCACGCCGTGGCCGCTACAGCCTTGCGAGTAATAGATGTTGTCGCCCAGACGACCGACCTGCGGCAGGCGCGACAGGGTCAGCAGGAAGTTGCCGGTCCAGGCGAAGTCGATCTTGACGTCTTTCAGCTGCGGGAACGCCTTGAGCATCTTCGGCCGGATGATCGCCTCGATGTTGGCCGGGTCGCGGGCGCCGTAGACCACGCCACCGCCGAAGATCAGGCGGTTGTCGCCGGAGAGGCGGTAGTAGTCGAGCAGGTAGTTGCAGTCCTCGACGCAGTAATCCTGTGGCAACAGGCTTTTCGCCAGCTCGGCGGACAGCGGCTCGGTGGTGATCACCTGAGTGCCGCACGGCATGGATTTGGCAGACAGTTCGGGAATCAGGTTGCCCAGGTAGGCGTTGCCGGCGATCACCACGAACTTGGCCTTGATCCGGCCGTTGGGGGTATGCACCACAGGGCTCGCGCCACGGTCGATGCGGATGGCCGGGGACTGCTCGTAGATCACCCCGCCCAGGGATTCGACTGCCGCCGCTTCGCCCAGCGCCAGGTTGAGCGGGTGGATGTGGCCGCCGCTCATGTCGAGCATGCCGCCCGCATAGATGTCGGTGCCCACCACTTCGCGAATGCGCTTGGCATCCATCAGTTCCAGCTGGGTGTGGCCGTAGCGCTCCCACAGCTTCTTCTGCGATTCGAGGTGCTTCATGTGCTTGGTGGTGTTGGCGGCGAATACGCCACCGTCTTTCAGGTCGCACTTGATGTCGTACTTCTTGATCCGCTCACGGATGATGCGGCCGCCTTCGAAGGCCATGTCGCCCAGCAGTTTCGCCTGCTTGGGGCCGACAGTGCGTTCGATCACGTCGATGTCACGGCTGTAGCTGTTGACGATCTGGCCACCGTTGCGCCCGGACGCGCCGAAGCCGACCTTGGCCGCCTCGACGATGCTGACCTTGAAGCCGTTTTCCAGCAGGGCGATTGCAGTCGAGAGGCCCGTGTAGCCAGCGCCGACGATACACACATCGGTCTCGCTCTCGCCTTGCAACTCAGGGCGAGCCGGTACGGGGTTGGCGGAAGCCGCGTAGTAGGATTGTGGGTAGGGTGTGTGCGCCATTTTGGAACCTCTGTTCTTTATTTTTTACGAATAAGCGGATGCTACCTGAGTTGAAAATGCTCGGCTAGTGCCCTGTGCGAAATATTAAACGCGCCGATGAACAGTAAATAATTCATTTTTTCAGGCAGTTAGCGAAAAAACAGTTGACTCTTTAGGGCGCGGCCGTAGAATGCGCACCCATCGTAGGCACGTAGCTCAGTTGGTTAGAGCACCACCTTGACATGGTGGGGGTCGTTGGTTCGAGTCCAATCGTGCCTACCAAATTTGGTAGAAAAAGGGTCGCTTAGGCGGCCCTTTTTTATGGTCTGCCGTTTGTGGTGGCCGATCCCCGGGTTGTCGCTGTGCGGCGTTGAAAATGACTCCCGGCTATTTTTTATTGGGCCGCTTGCCAGTAAGCACGGCTTTCTGCAAGCATCCCCGCGGTTCGCTGTCATTTAAATAACCTCCAGTGACTCTGGTTCGGTTTTGGTTGGCTCGCAAGCTCCTGCCACTGTAAGGCAGGCATACCGCCGAATCGCTTACTGGCTCATCCCAACCCATGTGGCCTTTGGTAGAGGTCACCACTAGGAGAGGAGGCGCCATGCCCATCATTA
>DASUOY010000472.1:0-3819 GCA_036276395.1 Pseudomonas sp. | reverse complement strand
TGCTTGAGGCGGCCGAGTTGCACTCGGCTTTGGCCGAACTGCGCCTTGTTTCGCGGCAGACCCTGGCCTTACTCTGCGGCAACCCAAAAAGTGTCGAAGCCTTTGCGCGCCGCCTGTATCTGGCCGGCTTGCCGCGCAATCAGGTATTCGCCGATGTATTTTTGCCGCACGCCGAATGATCCTGGCAGGCGGCCCTGCGAGGATTGAGTGATGAGCGAACACCTGCTGGTTGAGCGTGAACAGGGCCTGCTGACCCTGCGCATGCACCGTGCGGACAAGAAGAATGCCCTGACCCGCGCCATGTACAGCGGCATGGCCGAGGTGCTGCGCCAGGCCGATCAGGACAAGAGCGTGCGCGCGGTGTTGATCACCGGCAGTGAGCAGTGCTTTACCAGCGGCAATGATGTGGCCGACTTTATCCAGGCGCCGCCCACTGGCCTGGGCAGCGAGGTGTTCCAGTTTATGCTGGCGCTGTTCGAGTTCAGCAAGCCGGTGGTGGCGGCGGTCAGCGGCCCGGCGGTGGGCATCGGCACCACAATGCTGCTGCACTGCGACCTGGTCTATGTCAGCCGCGATGCGACCCTGAAGATGCCCTTCGTCAACCTCGGCCTGTGCCCCGAATACGGCTCCAGCCTGATCCTGCCGCGCCTGCTCGGCCACGCCCGCGCTGCCGAGTTGTTGCTGCTCGGGCAGAGCTTTACCGGCGAGCAGGCCGCCAACTGGGGTATCGCCAATCAGGCGCTGGACGATGGCGCGGCGACCCTGGCCAAGGCCCGGGAAATGGCTCTGCGTTTCCAGCAACTGGCGCCGGCGGCAGTGGCCGACAGCAAGCGCCTGATGCGCGCGCCGGATCGTGAGCAATTGCGCCGGGTGATAGAGGAAGAGGGCGCCCTGTTTGGCCAGCGCCTGCGCTCGCCGGAGGCCATCGAAGCGTTGAGCGCCTTTATGCAGCGCCGCGTCCCGGACTTCAGCAAGTTCGCGTAGGGTGCGCTGCGCGCACCTCTGACCAGTCTTTGCGGGTGCGTATGGCACACCCTACGGATAGCAAAAGGCCGCTCGATTGAGCGGCCTTTGTCCAGCTGGCGTGACTACAGCAGTTGTTCCCCTACATGCAGCAGCTTCATGGTGTTGGTGCCGCCGATCGTGTGGTAGCTGTCGCCTTTGGTCAGTATCACCCAGTCGCCGGTCTGCACCACGCCGCGCTTGAGCAGTTCATCCACTGCTGCCTGGCTGACTTCGCTCGGCTGCAGCGCCGCCGGGTCGAAGGGCACCGGGTAGACGCCACGGAACAGCGCCGCGCGGGCCTGGGTTTCGCGGTGTGGGGAGAAGGCGAAGATCGGCACCGAGGAGCGGATGCGCGACATGATCAGCGGGGTATAGCCGCTTTCGGTAAGGGCGATAATGGCTTTCACCCCAGGGAAGTGGTTGGCGGTGTACATGGCGGCCAGGGCGATACTTTCGTCGCAACGCTCGAACTCGGTGCCCATGCGGTGGCTGGATTTCTTGCTGGTGGGGTGTTTTTCCGCGCCCAGGCAGATCCGCGCCATGGCCTGCACCGCTTCCAGCGGGTAGGCGCCGGCGGCGCTTTCCGCCGAGAGCATCACCGCGTCGGTGTAGTCGAGCACAGCGTTGGCTACGTCGGAGACTTCGGCGCGAGTCGGCATCGGGTTCTGGATCATCGACTCCATCATCTGGGTTGCCGTGATCACCGCCTTGTTCTGCTGGCGCGCGTGCAGAATGATCTTCTTCTGGATGCCGCACAGTTCGGCGTCGCCTATCTCCACGCCGAGGTCGCCACGGGCCACCATCACCGCGTCGCTGGCGCGGATCAGGCCATCCAGGGTCTCGTCGTCGGCCACCGCTTCGGCGCGTTCGATCTTGGCCACCAGCCAGGCGGTGCCGCCGGCCTCGTCGCGCAGTCTGCGCGCGTAATGCATGTCTTCGGCATCGCGGGGGAAGGACACGGCCAGGTAGTCCAGCTCCATCTCGGCGGCCAGCTTGATATCGGCCTTGTCCTTCTCGGTCAGTGCCGGCGCGGTCAGGCCACCGCCACGGCGGTTGATGCCCTTGTGGTCCGACAGCGGGCCACCGATCAGCACCTCGCAATGCAAGGCATCGGCCGTGGCCTCGGTCACGCGCATCACCACGCGACCATCGTCGAGCAGCAGTTCATCGCCGACGCCGCAGTCCTTTACCAGGTCCGGGTAGTCGATGCCGACTATGTCCTGGGTGCCGGCGGTCAGCGGGTGGCTGGTGGAGAAGGTGAAGCGGTCGCCGACCTTCAGCTCGATGCGCTTATTGGCGAATTTGGCGATGCGGATCTTCGGCCCTTGCAGGTCGCCGAGCAGGGCGACGTGGCGGCCATGCTTGGCGGCCAGCTCGCGCACCAGCTTGGCGCGGGCCTTGTGCTCGTCGGGGGTGCCGTGGGAGAAGTTCAGGCGGGCGACGTCCAGGCCGGCGATGATCAGTTGTTCCAGGACTTCGGGGGCGTTGCTGGCTGGGCCGAGGGTGGCGACGATTTTGCTGCGGCGAAAGGTCATGCACTGACTCCTGAATTGCGACTGTGCACGAGGCTACTATGCCGAAACCCTGTAGTCATTGTTCCTCTGCACTACCTATTACGCGGTTTGTGCAGGCGGCTAATCCGGCCCCGGAAAGCCGTCTATAGCGCGCCGCGATTGAGCGCCTGATCCAGATGGCGAGCGGCCTTGGCCTTTAGCTCGCCCTGCGGATATTCCACCAGCAGGCGGCGCAGATAGCCGATGGCCTTTTCGCGATCGGCGTTGCGGTTATCGCTGGCCAGGTGCATCAAGCCGAGCTGATACAGGGCCTTTTGCTTGATGTCGGCGGGGATGCCGCTATCGCTCAAGGCCAGCAGGTAGAGCTCCTCGGCCTCGTCGACGCGGTTCTTCAGCACGGCGCGGCGCGACAGCAGGGTCATATCCGGATCGAGGCTGGGTTTGTACAGGTCGAACTGCTGGTTGGGCTGCCAGTGCGCGAGCAATTCCCGCGAGCTCTTGTGCAGCGGCTCATTGGCGCGCTCGCGGATCGGCGCGATGCGCGCCTCGGCCCGCTCGGCGGCGCGGCTGTTGGGGAATTCATTGAGCACCAGATAGAAGTTGTTCAGCGCCTTGTTGTCGTCGCGCTGCTCGTTGAAGCGGTTCATATACAGCAGGCCGATCTGGTACAGGGCGATGGCGCGCACTTCGTCGCTGAGTTTGCTGTCGTGATAACCGCTCAGATAGAGCTGCTCGGCCTGCTCGCTCTTGGCGTCGCGGATGGCCTGGGCGCTGTAGGTCAGCAGGTCGCCTTCATCCTCGATGGCGGCGAGCATGCGGTTGTTCTTCAGGGTCTTGTATTCGACCACCTCGTTGGTGGTGATCTGCGCGATAAACAGCGGGGTGGTGGGCGAACAGGCGCCGAGCAGGCTGGCGCAGGCGAGAAGCAGCAGGATACGAGTGAACGGCATGACAACTCCTGAGCGCTATGGCCGTGGCGCGGCAGTCTAGCCAGGCGTGCCAGGCCTGGCCAAGGGCCTTTGCGCATTACCCATCGGAGGTTATGGGCCTGGAGAATTTTCCGTTGCGGTCGATACACTGCACATTGGAAGGAGGGGTTTATGCGAATACTTGTGCTTTTACTGCTGACGCTAAGTGTGGCTGGGTGTAACCGTTTCTCGTTCGATCACCACTTGAACAGCGCCTATGCGGCCTATGACCGTGGTGAGTGCGAAGCGGCCATACTGTCGTTGTCCAAGGCCGAGCGTACTAGTCGCTCGCGTCGTTATATGCAGCCGGAGATTTCTCTGCTGCGTGGCCA
>DASUOY010000471.1:0-3851 GCA_036276395.1 Pseudomonas sp. | reverse complement strand
TCGACCGCGCCAGCCATGGCTATGTCGGCACGGTCAAACGCGTGCTGCGCGGCAGCGGCATCGCCCTGTTCGTCTACTCCGGCTTGATGGGCCTGACCTACCTGGGCTTTGCCACCACGCCGACGGGTTTCGTACCGGCGCAGGACAAGCAGTACCTGGTCGCCTTCGCTCAGCTGCCAGACGCCGCCACCCTGGATCGCACCGAAGCAGTGATCAAGAAGATGTCGGAAATCGCCGGCAAACACCCCGGTGTGGAAAACACCGTGGCCTTCCCTGGCCTGTCGATCAACGGCTTCACCAACAGCCCGAACAGCGGCATCGTCTTCACCCCGCTGAAACCCTTCGACGAGCGCAGTGATCCGTCGATGAGCGCCACCGCCATTGCCGCGGAGCTGAACGCGCAGTTCAGCGAGATTCAGGACGCCTATATCGCCATCTTCCCGCCACCGCCGGTACAAGGCCTGGGCACCATCGGCGGCTTCCGCCTGCAGGTGCAGGATCGTGGCAACCTGGGTTACGACGAGCTGTACGTGCAGACCCAGAACGTCATCGCCAAGGCCCGCCAATTGCCGGAGCTGGATCCGATGTCGGTGTTCACCAGCTATCAGGTCAACGTGCCGCAGATCGATGCTGCCATCGACCGCGAAAAGGCCAAGACCCACGGCGTGGCGATCAGCGACATCTTCGACACCATGCAGATTTACCTCGGTTCGCTGTACGCCAACGACTTCAACCGTTTTGGTCGTACCTATCAGGTCAACGTGCAGGCCGAGCAGCAGTTCCGCCTGGAGCCGGAGCAGATCGGCCAGCTCAAGGTGCGCAACAACCGCGGGGAAATGGTGCCGCTGTCGGCCTTCCTCAAGGTCAGCGCCAGCTCGGGTCCCGACCGGGTGATGCACTACAACGGCTTCCTCACCGCCGAAATCAACGGCGCGGCAGCCCCCGGCTACAGCTCCGGCCAGGCCGAGGCGGCCATCGCCAAGCTGCTCAAGGAGGAACTGCCCAACGGCATGAGCTTCGAATGGACCGACCTGACCTACCAGCAGATTCTGGCCGGTAACAGCGCGATTTTCGTCTTCCCGCTCTGCGTGCTGCTGGCCTTCCTGGTGCTGGCCGCCCAGTACGAGAGCTGGAGCCTGCCGCTGGCGGTGATCCTGATCGTGCCGATGACCCTGCTGTCAGCCATCACCGGGGTGATCCTGGCCGGTGGCGACAACAACATCTTCACCCAGATCGGCCTGATCGTACTGGTGGGATTGGCCTGTAAGAACGCCATCCTGATCGTCGAGTTCGCCAAGGAGAAACAGGAAGAAGGCATGGACCGCATCGCTGCGGTGCTGGAAGCCTGCCGCCTGCGTCTGCGGCCGATTCTGATGACCAGCTTCGCCTTTATCATGGGCGTGGTGCCGCTGGTGCTGTCTTCCGGCGCCGGCGCAGAAATGCGCCACGCCATGGGCGTCGCAGTATTCAGCGGCATGCTTGGGGTGACCTTCTTCGGCCTGCTGCTGACCCCGGTGTTCTACGTGCTGATTCGCGGTTTCGTGGAGAAACGCGAAGCGCAGAAAGCCGCACGCCTGCAGGAGGTACAGGTATGAAGCTGTTGATGCCCGCCTTGCTGGCATTGGCTGTCAGCGCCTGCGCCGTCGGCCCGGACTATCAGGCTCCGTCGATGGATGCCGGCACACTGAGCAGCGCGCAAAGCAGTAACTACGACCGCTCGCGCTTTGAAGCCAGCTGGTGGCAGCAGTTCGATGACCCGGTCCTTAATCAGCTGGTCGAGCAATCGTTGCAGGAAAACCGCCAACTGCGCGTGGCCTTTGCCCGTCTGCGGGCGGCCCAGGCCATCCGTGATGACATCGGCAACGATCAGTTGCCGACCATCACCAGTCGCGCCAGCGGTGAGTTCGGCAAGGCCCAGCAGCCGGGCGTCAGCGAACAGCGGGTGAAAACCGAGCGCTATGACCTGGGCCTGGACATGCTCTGGGAGCTGGACCTGTTCGGCCGCATCCAGCGCCAACTGGAAGCCAGCGATGCCGAGCTGGATGTAGCCGAAGCCGATTATCAGCAGCTGCAGGTCAGCCTGATCGCCGAACTGGTGGATGCCTACGGCAGCCTGCGCGGCGCGCAACTGCGTGAGCGTATCGCCCGCGACAACCTGAGCAACCAGCAGGAATCCCGCGCCATTACCGAACAGCTGCGCGTAGAAGGCTTAGGCAGCGAGCTGGATGTGCTGCGTAGCGACGCACGCCTGGCCGGCACCGAAGCCAGCCTGCCGCAACTGCAGGCGCAGCAGCAGCGCGCCAAACACCGCATCGCCACCCTGCTCGGCCAGCGCCCGGATCAATTGAGCGTGGACCTCTCGGCCCAGGATCTGCCCGCCATCGCCAAGGCTCTGCCAGTTGGGGACCCCGGCGAATTGCTGCGCCGCCGTCCGGATATCCGTGCAGCCGAACGGCAACTGGCCGCCGCCACCGCCACTATCGGCGTGGCCACGGCGGACCTGTTTCCACGGGTGAGCCTGTCCGGCTTCCTCGGCTTTACCGCCGGGCGTGGTTCGCAGCTGGGCTCGTCCGCAGCGCAGGCCTGGGGGCTGGCGCCGACCATCAGCTGGGCCGCATTTGATCTGGGCAGCGTGCGTGCACGCCTGCGCGGGGCCGAAGCCGAAGCCGATGGCGCCCTGGCCAACTATGAGCAACAAGTGCTGCTGGCCCTGGAGGAATCGGCCAACGCCTTTAGCGACTACGGCAAACGCCAACAGCGCCTGCTGGCCCTGCTGCGCCAATCCGAAGCCAGCCGCGCCGCTGCCGAACAGGCCCGCGTGCGCTACCGCGAAGGTGAGGTGGACTTCCTGGTGCTGCTCGACGCCGAACGCGAACGCCTGGCCGCCGAAGACGCCCAGGCCCAAGCCGAGGTCGAGCTGTACCGCGGCATAGTGGCCATCTACAAGGCCCTTGGCGGCGGCTGGCAGCCCAGCGCCTAGCAACTGCTTGCAGACTCTCCCCAAGGTTGGCCTGGCCAACCCCTTCCCGCCCCACGGCAGTTGCTCCTTGCCGTGGGGATTTTTTTATTTGAGGGATGTTTTCGGCCAAGGGCAGTTAGCGGGCAGATTCAGCCCCCTAAGCGCTCCCGGCTGGTAGGAACACCGGCCGAAAAACTCGTTAACAGCAGCTGCTCGGCGCGCGGCTAATTGCGGGTGCCTGGAGTGCCGCGAGCGTTCTTCTTCTGCAGGATGATCGACGCTTCGTTGTAGGCATTCTGAAAAGCGTCGCCGCCGATCCATTCCACTGCCGTGTCTTCGTCTTCATCGTGGAAGATCCCGCGATAGGTGATCAGCAGGCCCATCATAAAGTCGGTGGCCGCGTCTTCCGCTTCCTCGGCGACCACCAGCTCCAACACCGGGTATTGCAGGAACACCAAACACATCGCTAGCAGGCTGATGCCTTCGCCGACTTTCATTGCCTGGAACAGATCGTCGAAGTGCGCCGGGTCGAAACCGTTTTCTTCGATATCTTGGAAGTCGAAGGTACTCAGGTCGATTTCAACATCATCGAACGGCTCGTTAACCAGCGGGTTGGCCAGCAGCGGGTGTACGACATTGGCCTTGGGCTTGCCCGAACGGTTTTGCTTGGCCTTGGCTTTGGCCCGCTGGGCGCGTTTTTGCTGTTTATCTGGGGAGGCCATGGAGGCGAATTCCTTGTTCGATGCAGCCATATTTATGGCCCGGGATAATCTGGCGCACATTGTATTCAGTCTTGACTGGCTGAGTCGGCAAAGGGGGCATATTTTTCCTGCTCTAACACGTCCGCAGCTTTCGGCCATCTCTGGTTTGAACGTCTTCAAAGGATCGGAAG
>DASUOY010000470.1:0-2544 GCA_036276395.1 Pseudomonas sp. | reverse complement strand
GGAACAACTCGCCATTGGCCGCCTCCACCCCACTCTGCTCAGAGCCGGCGATCGGATGGCCCGGAACGAAACGCACAGGCTTGCCGGCAAAGGCCAGAGCCGCGGCGCGCACTACATTGCCCTTGGCGCTGCCGACATCGGTGAGCACCGCAGCGCCCAGGTCGAACCTGGCCAACTGCCCCAGCAGTTTTTCCATGGCCAGGATAGGCACCGCCAACTGGATCACCTCGGCGCCCTGACAGGCGACAGCCAGATCGGTCTCGCAGCGATCCACCACCCCCAGCTCGACCGCCAGCCGCCGCGACTCGGGATCCAGATCGACCCCCACCACCTCGCGGCACAGGCCGCGCTCGCGTAGCCCTTTGGCAAAGGAACCACCGATCAACCCCAGACCGATCACCACCAGGCGACCAATCATAGGCGCAGCGGATTGCCCTGAGCTGACAGCTCCATTCGATGCACTCACGCCCCCAGCACCTTGGCCAGGGCCTCGAGAAAGCGCGCATTCTCGGCAGGCAAGCCTATGGACACCCGCAGGAAATTGGGCATGCCGTAGCCGGCCACCGGCCGCACTATCACGCCCGCGCGCAGCAGCGCCTGATTGATCGCCGCGGTATCACGGCCAAAGTCCACGGCGATAAAGTTGCCTCTCGAGGGTATCCAGCTGAGGCCCAACTCGCGCAGGCCGGCCTCCAGCTGCGCCATGCCAGCATCGTTGAGCTGACGGCTTCTGGCCAGGTAGTCGGCATCATCCAGCGCCGCGCAGGCGGCGGCCAGGGCCAGGCTGTTAACGTTGAATGGCTGGCGCACGCGGTTCAGCACATCGGCGATCTGCGCCGAGCTGAGCGCATAACCGACGCGCAGCGCCGCCAGGCCATAGGCCTTGGAGAAGGTGCGCGAGACCAGCAGATTCTCGTACTGGGCCAGGTACTCCAGACCGTCCGGCAACTCATCGCCTTCGGCGTACTCGATATAGGCCTCGTCCAGTACCACCAGCACGTTCTGCGGCACGCGAGCGAGAAAGCGCTCCAGCGCGTCGGGGCCGAACCAGGTACCGGTGGGGTTGTTCGGGTTGGCGATAAACACCACCCGGGTATTGGCGTCGATGGCCGCCAGCATGGCTTCCAGGTCGTGACCATAGTCCTTGGCCGGCACCACCTTGCCCTGGGCGCCCACGGCCTGGGTGGCAATCGGGTAGACGGCAAAGGCGTACTGGCTGAACACCGCATTCAGGCCCGGCGCCAGGTAGGCGCGAGCGACCAGATCGAGAATATCGTTGGAGCCGTTGCCCAGGGTGACCTGGCTGAGCTGCACGCCGCAGCGCGCGGCCAGGCGGCTCTTCAGCTCGAAGCCATTGCCATCGGGATAGCGGGTCAGTTCGGCAAGCTCGCCGCGAATCGCCTCCAGCGCCTTGGGGCTGGGGCCCAGCGGGTTTTCGTTGCTGGCCAGTTTGACGATGCTCGCCGGATCCAGATCCAGTTCACGAGCCAGTTCATCCACCGGCTTGCCCGGCACATAGGGCGACAGTTGCTGTACGCCTGGCTGGGCCAGGGCGAGGAAATCGGTCATACAACGCCTCAAGCTTCAAGCGGCAAGCTGCAAGAAAAAGCCGGGCGGGTCCGCTTGAGGCTTGAGGCTTGGAGCTTGCGGCTGGGTTTAAAGTACCGCTTTCGGGTAGGAGCCCAGCACTTTGAGGGCCACGGCTTCCTGATTGATTTTTTCCAGCACGTCCTTGATCAGCGGGTCACGGTGGTGGCCGACGAAGTCGATAAAGAACACGTAGGTCCACTTGCCGCTGCGCGACGGGCGGGTTTCGATGCGGGTCAGGTCGATGCCGTTGTTGTGGAACGGCACCAACAACTCATGCAGCGCGCCCGGCTTGTTGCGCATGGAGACGATGATCGAAGTCTTGTCGTCGCCGGTCGGCGGTACTTCCTGGCTACCGATGATCAAGAAGCGCGTGGAGTTGTCCGGACGGTCTTCGATCTTCTCCGCCAGCTTGGTCAGGCCATACAGGCTGGCTGCCATATCACCGGCAATCGCCGCACTGTTCCACTCGCTCTTCACCCGCTTGGCCGCATCGGCGTTGCTCGACACCGCCACGCGCTCAACATTCGGGTAATGCGCGTCCAGCCATTTGCGGCACTGGGCCAGGGACTGGGCGTGGGAATAGATGCGGGTGATCTTGTCGGTCTTGGTGGTTTCACCGACCAGCAGGTGGTGGTGAATGCGCAGCTCGACTTCGCCGCAGATGACCATGTCGTGCTCGAGGAAGCTGTCCAGGGTGTGGTTGATCGCACCTTCGGTGGAGTTCTCCACCGGCACCACGCCAAAGTTCACCGCACCGGCGGCCACTTCGCGGAACACTTCATCGATAGCAGCCATCGGCACACTGATCACCGCGTGACCGAAGTGCTTCATCGCCGCCGCCTGGGAGAAAGTGCCTTCCGGGCCGAGGTAGGCGACCTTCAGCGGATTCTCCAGCGCCAGGCAGGAGGACATGATTTCGCGGAACAACCGCGCCATTTCCTCATTGCCCAGCGG
>DASUOY010000469.1:0-5794 GCA_036276395.1 Pseudomonas sp. | reverse complement strand
GCGCGTAGCACGCTGCGCACCCTGGTGGATCTGGATGTGGTGCCGGTGATCAATGAAAACGACACCGTGGTGACCGATGAGATCCGCTTTGGTGATAACGACACTCTGGCGGCGCTGGTGGCCAATCTGGTCGAGGCGGATCTGCTGGTGATCCTCACCGATCGCGACGGCATGTATAACGCCGATCCACGGCATAACCCCGATGCCGAGCTGATTTTCGAAGCGCGCGCCGATGATCCGGCGCTGGATGCCGTGGCAGGCGGTGTAGGTGGTGCGCTCGGGCGTGGCGGCATGCAGACCAAGCTGCGTGCGGCGCGTCTGGCGGCGCGTTCCGGTGCCCATACGGTGATCGTCGGCGGTGCTATCGAGCAGGTGCTGGCGCGGCTCAAGGCGGGCGAGCGCCTGGGAACTCTGCTGGCGCCCGAGCGCGGCATGCTGGCCGCGCGCAAGCAGTGGCTAGCCGGGCATCTGCAGACCCGCGGCACCCTGGTGCTGGATGATGGTGCGGTCAAGGCCCTGGCGACTGGTACCAAGAGCTTGCTGCCGGTTGGCGTGAAGGCGGTGCAGGGCGGCTTCAGGCGCGGTGAGATGGTGGTCTGCGTGGCGGCGGATGGGCGCGAGATTGCTCGCGGTCTGGCCAACTACAGTGCGCTTGAGGCGCAAAAGATCATCGGCCAGTCCTCGGATGCCATCGAGAGGCTATTGGGTTATGTTGATGAGCCCGAGTTGGTGCATCGGGATAATTTGATCCTGGTCTAAGGAGAAGGCGCATGCGAGTGGTGAAGGGATTGTTGGGCGCGCTGGTGGCGTTGCCGCTGCTTGCATCTGCTGAGCAGGTCGGCGAGGTGTCGACGGTGTTCAAGTTTATGGGGCCGAACGACAAGATCGTCGTCGAGGCCTTTGATGACCCTAAGGTGGCGGGGGTGACCTGTTACCTGTCGCGGGCCAAGACCGGTGGCGTCAAGGGTGGCCTGGGCTTGGCCGAGGACCGCGCCGAAGCCTCGATTGCCTGCCGCCAGGTTGGGCCGATCAGCTTTCTGGAGAAACTCAAGGAGGGTGAAGAGGTTTTCCGTGAGCGCACCTCGCTGGTGTTCAAGACCATGCAGGTGGTGCGGTTCTTCGATCAGAAGCGCAATACCCTGGTTTATCTGGTCTACAGCGACCGGGTAATCGAGGGTAGTCCGCAGAATGCGGTGACAGCCATCCCGATTCTGCCCTGGCCGCAGAAGCCCTGAAGCAAAAAAGCCCGAAACGATTCGGGCTTTTTCTGGCTTGTCGCTTATTGCAGGCAATAAAAAACCGACCATCAGGTCGGTTTTTTAAGAACAATCAGCGTGTCGCTAGCAGCTTAGGCAGCTGCAGCAGCGCTCAGGGCCTTGATGTGGCCATTGAGGCGGCTCTTGTGACGAGCGGCTTTGTTCTTGTGGATGATGCCTTTATCGGCCATGCGGTCGATTACCGGCACAGCCAGGGTGTAAGCAGTAGTTGCAAGAGCAACGTCTTTGGCTTCGATAGCCTTGACGACGTTCTTGATGTAAGTACGAACCATCGAGCGCTGGCTGGCGTTATGGCTACGACGCTTCTCAGCCTGTTTTGCGCGTTTTTTGGCAGAAGGTGTATTGGCCACCGTCAAGCTCCTCGAAAAAATTCTGGGGGTTACAAACAAATAAGGCCGCGAATCATGCCGATATGAGGGAGTGCTGTCAAGCCTGATGGCTTTTCCCTGTGCTGGCCTGACCAGTGGCAGACCGCTACACTCGTCGCTTTTGCGCGCCAGTGCTTGTTTGCGGAGCCGGGATACTACATGAATTTGCTCAAGTCGTTGGCCGCTGTCAGCTCCATGACCATGCTTTCGCGGGTATTGGGCTTTGTACGCGACACTATTATCGCCCGTATCTTCGGTGCCAGCGTGGCATCGGACGCCTTTGTGGTGGCGTTCAAGCTGCCCAATCTGTTGCGCCGGATCTTTGCCGAGGGCGCGTTTTCCCAGGCCTTTGTGCCGATTCTGGCTGAGTACAAAACCCAGCAGGGCGATGAGGCGGCGCGCACGTTTCTGGCGTATGTGACGGGGCTGCTGACCCTGGTGCTGGCGCTGGTTACTTTTATTGGCATTCTCGCCGCGCCCTGGATTGTCTGGGCGTCCGCGCCGGGCTTTGCCGATGAGGCGGAGCGCTTTGAGCTGACCACCGACCTGCTGCGGGTGACCTTTCCTTATATCTTGCTGATATCCCTGTCCTCGCTGGCGGGGGCGGTGCTCAATACCTGGAACAGGTTCTCGGTGCCGGCCTTTGTGCCGACTCTGCTGAACGTCAGCATGATCGTCTTTGCTCTGTTTCTGACGCCCTATTTCGACCCGCCGATCATGGCGCTGGGCTGGGCGGTGCTGGTGGGCGGCTTGGCGCAGTTGCTGTTTCAGCTGCCGCATCTGCACAAGATCGGCATGCTGGTGCTGCCTCGGTTGAATCTCAAAGATACTGGCGTGTGGCGTGTAGTGAAGCAGATGGGGCCGGCAATCTTCGGCGTGTCGGTCAGTCAGATTTCGTTGATCATCAATACGATCTTTGCGTCCTTTCTGGTCGCAGGTTCCGTGTCCTGGATGTATTACGCCGACCGCTTGATGGAGCTGCCGGCCGGTGTGCTCGGCGTGGCGCTGGGGACCATCCTGCTGCCTGCTTTGTCGAAAACCCATTCCGGTGCCAACCGCGAGGACTATTCCAAGCTGCTCGACTGGGGCTTGCGCCTATGCCTGGTATTGGCGTTGCCCAGCGCGGTGGCGCTGGCGATTATCTCTGAGCCGCTGATTGCCTCGCTGTTCCAGTACGGCAAGTTCACCGCTAGCGATACGGCAATGACCCAGCGTGCCTTGATCGCCTACTCGCTAGGGTTGGTCGGCATTATTCTGGTGAAAATTCTCGCGCCGGCCTTCTACGCCCAGCAGAACATCAAGACTCCGGTACGCATCGGCATGGTCACCCTGTTGGCGACTCAGGCGATGAATATGCTGTTTATCTTCGTGATTCCCCTGGCTCATGCCGGCCTGGCCCTGGCTATCGGCCTGGCCGCCTGTCTGAATGCCGGGCTGTTGTACTGGCAGCTACGCAAGCGCGACATGTTCCAGCCCCAGCCGGGCTGGGCGCTGTTCCTCGGCAAACTGCTGCTGGCGCTGCTGGCGATGGTGGCGGTGCTGCTGCTGGCCATGCAGCAGCTGCCGGCATGGGCGGACGGCACCATGTTTTGGCGTTTGCTGCGCTTGGGTGGGCTGGTGGGTGTGGGCATGCTGGCCTATTTGGCCGTGTTGGCGCTGCTGGGATTCCGTTTGAAGGACTTTGCTCGCCGCAGTGCGCTCTGATGGCGGCTGATTTGCTGCCTGTTGTCCGCTGCCCGGTGTGCGTATAATCGACCACTTTATGAGCAAGAAGCGCGTTATGCAGCTGGTTCGAGGCCTACACAACTTGCGGCCCCAGCATCGGGGCTGTGTCGCCACCATCGGCAATTTCGACGGCGTCCATCGTGGTCATCAGGCCATCTTGGCGCGTTTGCGTGAGCGTTCCGCCGAACTCGGTGTGCCCAGTTGCGTGCTGATTTTCGAGCCGCAGCCGCGGGAGTTTTTCGCCCCGGATACTGCGCCGGCCCGCCTGACTCGGTTGCGCGACAAGCTGGCCTTGCTGGCCGCCGAAGGTGTCGACCGCGTGCTGTGCCTGAGCTTCAATCGCCGCTTACGTGAGCTGAGCGCTGCCGAGTTCGTGCATCGCGTGCTGGTGGACGGTCTGAGCGTGCAGCATCTGGAAGTGGGGGATGATTTCCGCTTTGGCTGTGACCGCGCCGGCGATTTTGCCTTTCTGGCCGAGGCCGGCGAGCGCGAAGGCTTCAGCGTTGAGGCCGCCGGTACGGTTGAACTGGACGGTATTCGCGTCAGCAGCACGCGGGTGCGTGAAGCCCTCGAAGCCGGCGATTTTGCCTTGGCGCAGCACTTGCTCGGGCGACCCTTTCAGATCGCCGGGCGGGTTTTGCATGGACAGAAGCTGGGGCGTCAGCTGAATGCGCCGACCGCCAACGTGCAACTCAAGCGCAAGCGGGTGCCGCTCAAGGGCGTGTACCTGGTCAGCACCGAGATCGACGGCCAAACCTGGCCGGGTGTTGCCAATATCGGTGTGCGGCCGAGTGTGGCCGGTGATGGTCGCGCCCATCTGGAAGTGCATTTGCTGGACTTTGCCGGTGATTTATATGGCCGGCGTTTGACGGTGGCTTTCCACCACAAGCTGCGCGATGAGCAGCGTTTCGCCTCCCTTGAGGCATTGAAGACGGCAATTGCTGCCGATATTGCTGCCGCCCGTGCCCATTGGCGCGTTTAAGCACCCGGCTTCAACTGCTTGGTGCCAATCGCTTACGAAGAGCCTGAAATGACCGACTACAAAGCCACGCTAAATCTGCCTGATACCCAGTTCCCGATGAAGGCCGGCCTGCCGCAGCGCGAGCCGCAGATTCTGCAGCGCTGGAACGAGATTGGCCTGTATCAGAAGCTGCGCGCGCAAGGCGAAGGCCGGCCGAAGTTCGTCCTGCACGACGGCCCGCCCTATGCCAACGGCAGCATTCATATCGGTCATGCGGTCAACAAGATCCTCAAGGACATCATCACTCGCTCCAAGACCCTGGCCGGATTCGACGCCCCCTATGTGCCGGGTTGGGACTGCCACGGCCTGCCGATCGAGCACAAGGTGGAGACCACCTTCGGCAAGAACCAGCCCTCGGACCTGACCCGCGAGCGCTGCCGCACCTATGCCGGCGAGCAGATCGAAGGGCAGAAGGCCGACTTTATCCGTCTCGGCGTGCTCGGTGACTGGGACAATCCGTATAAGACCATGGCCTTCGCCAACGAGGCCGGGGAGATCCGTGCCCTGGCCGAGATGGTCAAGCAGGGCTTTGTGTTCAAGGGCCTGAAGCCGGTCAACTGGTGTTTCGATTGCGGCTCGGCCCTGGCCGAGGCCGAGGTTGAGTATCAGGACAAGAAGTCCGATGCCATCGACGTGGCCTTCCCGGTTGAAGATGAAGGCAAGCTGGCCGCCGCCTTCGGCCTTGCCAGCCTGCCGAAACCGGCTTCCATCGTGATCTGGACCACCACGCCCTGGACCATTCCGGCCAACCAGGCGCTTAACGTCCATCCGGAGTTCAACTACGCCCTGGTCGATACTGGCGACAAACTGCTGGTGCTGGCCGAGGAGTTGGTGGAAAGCTGCCTGGCCCGTTACGGCCTGCAGGGCGAAGTGTTGGCTATCGCCCAGGGCGCGGCCCTGGAGTTGATCCGCTTCCGTCACCCGTTCTATGAGCGCTTCGCTCCGGTTTACCTGGCCGAGTACGTCGAGTTGGGTGCCGGTACTGGCATCGTGCACTCCGCCCCGGCCTACGGCGAGGACGACTTCCGTTCTTGCAAGGGCTACGGCATGAGCAACGACGACATCCTCAGCCCAGTGCAGAGCAATGGCGTGTATGTCGCGGATCTGCCGTTCTTTGGCGGCCAGTTTATCTGGAAGGCCAATCCGAACATCGTCGCCAAACTCGACGAAGTCGGCTGCCTGCTCAAGCACGAACCTCTCCAGCACAGCTATATGCACGGCTGGCGGCACAAGACCCCACTGATCTATCGCGCCACCGCGCAGTGGTTCGTCGGTATGGACAAGCAGCCAAACCAAGGTGACACCCTGCGCGAGCGCGCCCTGGCCGCCATCGAGCAGACCGCGTTCATTCCGGCCTGGGGCCAGGCGCGTTTGCACAGCATGATCGCCGGGCGCCCGGACTG
>DASUOY010000468.1:0-7970 GCA_036276395.1 Pseudomonas sp. | reverse complement strand
TGGCTGGCCTTGTGCCCCACAGCGCCTGCGGCCATTGCCGTGGATGCCGATCTGTTGCCTGGGCCTGGCACAGCGCTCTTGCCGCTGCACGGCCGCTGGCTGCTGGGTGGCGAGAATGTCACGCGGATGGCGTTGCAGGCGCAGGACTGGGCGCAACTGAGCCCCTTGTGCGTGCAACCGCAGATTGCCTGGTGTGATTCGCAGCAGCCGGCGTTGCACCCGCTGGACGACTGCATGGCGGTGGCCGAGCCCTTTGTCTGGCTGACTCAGCAACCACTGCGCAATAACCTGGCCCAGGGCGAGTTCGCCCCCGCCAGCAGCAATGTGCAGTGGCAGCGTTGGCGTCCGTTGTTGGGGCTGGTCGGCCTGTGGCTGGTGCTGCAGTGGGGCTTCAACCTGGCCCAGGGCTGGCATCTGCAGCGTCAGGCTGATGACCTTGCCGCCGCCAGCGCCGCCCTGTACCAGGAGCTGTTCCCCCAGGACAGCAAGCTGGTCAACCTGCGGGCGCAGTTCGACCAGCATCTGCAGGCCGCTACGGGCAGCGGGCAAACCCGCTTGCTCGGCTTGCTGGCCCAGGTCAGCGAGGCGCTGGCGGCCGAAGGCGGGCAGGTGCAGATCAGTCAGGTGGATTTCAGCGAGGCGCGCGGCGATCTGGCCATGCAGGTGCAGGCCGCCGGCTTTGCCGAGTTGGAGCGCTTGCGTGAGCGGCTGCAGGATAGCGGCCTGGTGGTGCAACTGGGCTCGGCCAGCCGCGAAGAGGCGGGTGTCAGCGCACGTGTGGTGATCGGAGGATGAACATGGTTTCGCAAGGCAAAGGCTTCCAGCTGGATAATTCGCTGTTGTTGCAGCGCTGGCGTGCTCTGGCGCCGCGTGAGCAGTTCTCGCTCGCTAGCCTGGGGGCGTTTCTGCTGCTGGTGCTGCTCTATCTGACGCTCTGGCAGCCGGCCCAGCAGCGCCTGGCCGCGGCGCGTAGCGCATTTGAAGTGCAGCGTGAGTTGCACGCCTATCTGCAGAGCCAGGCGCCTTTGGCGCGTAGCCTGGCCGGCAAGCCGCAACTCAGTGTCGACCCCGCGCGCCTGCAAGGCATGGTCACGGCCAGCGCGGCGACTCAGGGCCTGACCATCGAACGTCTGGATAGCGACGGCGAGGCTGCTGTGCAGGTCAGCCTGCAGGCGGCGCCCTTTGCCCAGCTATTGCGCTGGTTCGCCGTGCTGCAGGAGCAGGGCGTGCAGATCGCCGAGGCGGGCCTGGATCGTGGCGACGACAATAAGGTCATTGCGCGGTTGAGCCTGCGGGTTGCCCAATAAGCGGGCGGCAGGTTCTTTTATGGGGCAAGCCTGCGTGTCAGGGCTCTGCTGTTTTTTCCGCTTTTTTAGAAAAACTTTAAGCAGGGTGTTGACTTAGCTGCGGCCCTTGCGTAAATTTCGCGCCTCGCAAGCAGCGGGTGATTAGCTCAGCTGGGAGAGCATCTGCCTTACAAGCAGAGGGTCGGCGGTTCGATCCCGTCATCACCCACCACTCTTGTGAATTGGACGCAAGTCCACCGACGCGCAGCGGTAGTTCAGTCGGTTAGAATACCGGCCTGTCACGCCGGGGGTCGCGGGTTCGAGTCCCGTCCGCTGCGCCATATATAAAGCCCGCTGATAGCGATATCAGCGGGTTTTTTATTGCCTGTAATTTCCCGCGATTGGCCTGAATCTGGTTGCGCGACAAACTGTCATCTTGCCTTCATCTACCTGCTCTAGCTTGATTGGCATGCTCTTTGTTTATGCAATGAGCAGTCGCTGACATATCGAGTGGGAGGAGCAGGCAATGGATGATTATCAGGAAGAACTGCTGGAAGCCCGTGCCATCGAGCAGGATGTGCCGGAGCTGGATGAAGACGCCACCGAGCTCTGATCCGTTTTGAGCTGCTATAGCGCCCGACGCTGCTCGCGGCGATATTCCCCAGGGGTTTGCTGGTTCCAGCGCTTGAATGCGCGCTGGAAGGCCTCCGCCGAAGCAAAGCCGAGCAGGTAGGCGATTTCGCCAAAGGCCAGTTCGGTGTCGCGGATATAGGCCATGGCCAGGTCGCGGCGGGTGTCGTTGAGGATGCTGCGAAACTGCGTGCCTTCCTCGGCCAGTTTGCGCCGCAGGGTCCAGGTCGGTAGTTGCAGGCGCGCGGCGACTTCCGCCAGATCCGGTTCGCGCCCATGAAGCAGCGGGCCAAGTAGCTGAGTAATGCGTTCGCGCAGGTTGCGCGTGCGTGTCAGTTGCGTCAGTTCCCGTTCGCAGATTTCCAGCAGGTGCCGCCAGGTGCTTGGGCAGTGCTCGGGGTTGCGCAGGTTCAGGTTCTGCTGGCTCAGGCGCAGCTGGTTGTGCTCGCTGGCAAACTCCACCGGGCAGTCAAACAATTCGCCGTACTGCGCCGCATAGGCGGGCGCGGGAAATTCTATCTGCACTTTCTCCACGGGCAGGGCCTGTTGCGTCAGCCTGCTGAGTTGCTGCGCCCAGCTGGCCAGCACCGAATCGACCACGAAGCGGTTGTAGGCGTTATAGGGGCTGATCGAATAGAAGCGCAGCCAGGCGCCCTGGTTGTCCTCGTGCAGGCTGGACTGGCCGCGGTAGTTGGCCGCATACAGCGGCTCGAAGCGGGTCAGCGCGCGCGCGGCTTCGCGTACTGTCGGCGCCTGCATGGCGGTGACGCCGGCCAGGCCGAGCTGGCTTAGGCGGCTACAGCGCCCCATCAACAGGCCAATCCCGGCTTCGCCGCTTTGCTGGATGGCCGCGTGGCCCAGGCGCATATAGCGCGGAATCGACAGGCGCGCCCGCGGTTCGGCCAGGCGCGCAGCATCCAGACCGTAGCTGGCGAACAGGTGCTGCGGATCTTGCCCCAGGCGGCGCATGGCGTCGGCCAGGCTTTCGACAAAACCCACCGATAGATCGCCGAGTTTGACCCGAGTGCTTTTCAGCATCCTTAAGTTATCTCGTCTGCGCCCAGGCAATGCCGGGCATTTAGATAAGGCGTCAGGGTAGGCAGGCGTTTGGGCTTTGCCAAGTGATGCTGCTCTTTTTGATCAATAAGTTGTCACTTTAGGTCATTGAGGCGTTCGGCTCGGCTGATTATCGTCTAGACCATATCGACCGCGACCCACCAAGAGGTTGCGGCATCCGTGTAATGCCTCTGTTCGATGTGGAGATTTTCATGACTGCTCACTACCCGCACCTGCTGGCTCCTCTGGATCTCGGCTTCACCACGCTGAAGAACCGCACCCTGATGGGCTCCATGCACACCGGCCTGGAAGAGAAGGCCAATGGCTTCGAGCGCATGGCGGCCTACTTCGCCGAGCGCGCCCGCGGCGGTGTCGGCCTGATGGTCACCGGCGGTATCGGCCCGAACGAGGAAGGTGGTGTGTATTCCGGTGCAGCCAAGCTGACCACAGTCGAGGAAGCCGAGAAGCACAAGATCGTCACCAAGGCGGTGCATGAAGCGGATGGCAAGATCTGCATGCAGATCCTGCATGCCGGCCGCTACGCCTACAGCCCGAAATCGGTAGCGCCGAGCGCCATCCAGGCGCCGATCAACCCGTTCAAGCCCAAAGAGCTGGACGAGGAAGGTATCGAGAAGCAGATTCAGGACTTTATCAACTGCTCGTTGCTGGCCCAGCAGGCTGAGTACGACGGTGTGGAAATCATGGGTTCGGAAGGTTATTTCATTAACCAGTTCCTGGTGGCCCACACCAACCACCGTACCGACCGCTGGGGTGGCAGCTACGAAAACCGCATGCGTCTGCCGGTGGAGATTGTGCGTCGCGTGCGCGAGGCCGTCGGCCCGAACTTTATTATCATCTACCGCCTGTCGATGCTCGACCTGGTGGAAGGCGGCAGCACCTGGGACGAGATCGTCCTGCTGGCCAAGGCTATCGAGAAAGCCGGCGCGACCATTATCAACACCGGTATCGGCTGGCACGAAGCGCGTATCCCGACCATCGCCACCAAGGTGCCGCGTGCGGCCTTTACCAAGGTCACCGCCAAGCTCAAGGGCGAGGTGAGTATTCCGCTGATCACCACCAACCGCATCAACACCCCGGAAGTGGCCGAACAGGTACTGGCCGAAGGCGATGCCGACATGGTGTCCATGGCCCGTCCGTTCCTCGCCGATCCGGACTTCGTCAACAAGGCCGCTGCCGGCCGCAGCGATGAGATCAACACCTGCATCGGCTGCAACCAGGCCTGCCTGGACCACACCTTCGGCGGCAAGCTGACCAGCTGCCTGGTCAACCCGCGCGCCTGCCACGAGACCGAGCTGAACTATATCCCCACCCAGCAAGTTAAAAAGATTGCAGTGGTCGGTGCCGGTCCTGCGGGGCTGTCCGCTGCCACCGTGGCCGCAGAGCGTGGCCATAGCGTGACCCTGTTCGATTCGGCCAGCGAGATCGGCGGTCAGTTCAATGTGGCCAAGCGCGTGCCGGGCAAGGAAGAGTTCTTCGAAACCCTGCGCTACTTCAAGCGCAAGCTGGAAACCACTGGCGTCGATCTGCGTCTGAACACCCGCGTCTCGGCCGATGACCTGGCCAAGGGCGGTTATGACGAGATCATTCTGGCCACCGGTATCGCCCCGCGTACTCCGGCCATTCCGGGCATCGAGCACGCCAAGGTGATCGGCTACCTGGACGCCATCCTGCAGCGCAAACCGGTTGGTCAGAAGGTCGCGGTGATCGGCGCCGGCGGCATCGGTTTCGACGTGTCCGAGTTCATCACCCACCAGGGCGAGGCCACCAGCCTCAACCGCGAGGAGTTCTGGAAGGAGTGGGGCATTGACGGCGCGTTGGAAGCCCGCGGCGGCGTGGCGGGCATTCAGGCTCATCCGCACCCGGCGGCGCGTGAAGTGTTCCTGCTGCAGCGCAAGAAATCCAAGGTCGGCGACGGCCTGGGCAAGACCACCGGCTGGATCCACCGTACCGGCCTGAAGAACAAGAACGTGCAGATGCTCAACTCGGTCGAGTACCTCAAGGTCGACGACGCCGGCCTGCATATCAGTATCGCCGGTGGCGAGCCGCAGGTGCTGCCGGTGGATACGGTGATCGTCTGCGCCGGCCAGGACCCGCTGCGCGAACTGCAGGACGGCCTGGTGGCCGCCGGGCAGAACGTGCACCTGATCGGTGGTGCCGATGTCGCCAGCGAACTGGACGCCAAGCGCGCGATCAACCAGGGCTCGCGCCTCGCCGCCGAACTCTGACCGATAAACGCCCCGCCTAGTGCGGGGCGTTTTCTTTGTGGCTGACAACAATAAGGAGAAGCCCGTGTCCGTTAACCTTCAACTACAGCCGGCAGCGGCCGCCACCCTCGCGCAGTGGCATGGCCTGATGCAAAAGAACGATCTCAGCAAACTGCCCGATTTGCTCCACCCACAGGCGGTGTTCCGTTCGCCCATGGCGCACAAACCCTATGCCGGTGCGCCCATGGTCTCGCTGATTCTCAATACCGTGAGCAAGGTGTTTGTCGACTTCGTCTATCACCGTGAGCTGGCCAGCGCCGATGGCTTGAATGTGGTGCTGGAGTTCAGTGCCAAAGTCGGCGAGCGCGAACTCAAGGGTATCGACATGATCCGCTTCGACGAGGCCGGCAAGATCGTCGATTTTGAAGTGATGATTCGGCCGATGAGCGGCCTGCAGGCCCTCGGCGAGGAAATGGGCAGGCGTTTGGCTCCCTACCTGGTCGCCGCCAAAGGCTAAGCACCAAGCCCATCACAGTTTTGCTTTGCCGCAGGTCGTAATCGGCCAGGCGGCAGGGCGACTGCCAACCCAGTCACATTGCCGGCGTTGGTTTTTCCCCTAGACTTGTTGAGGCACGGGTGTAGCGTTGCTTATGCGGGCTGCACTTAAAATATCAGGCCATTGAACGTCTTTCGTTCGATGCGGTCTGGTTGCTGTCGTGTCACAGCCTGTCACCCGTTGAGCGGATTGCCTCCGTTTTAGCCCTAGAGGGAAACCGATGAGCATGCAGAACAAGCCGAAGATGGTCGAGGCCGTGATGTTCTTCAGTGAGCGCGGCGGCATCTGCAAGCAAATGTTCTTTTCCGAGTTCGAGGCTCTGCTCGACGGCGTGGTCAATATGCCGGAATTTGCCGATCAGCAGATGCGTGTCGCCTATGTGACGATCAACCCGCGTTTGCTGATCAAGGCTGCGGTGTTCTTCTATCTGGATTTCGACGAAAAAGGCGCACCGGATTCCGGCTGGAATATCCCGTTGCACCATCTGGCCGAGCGCTCCGGGCGTGGCCCCGATCTGGGCGCCGGGCCGATCCGCCTGGGTTGCCGCAGCCAGTGCCCGGTGTCCTGGCATCAGATGCATCTGTGGGACCCGAACCTGGCGCCGGGGCACAATGATCTGGTGCTGCTGCGCGATGCGGTCAAACGCAACAATCTGGGCCTGCTGGTCGAAGATGAGAATGCCCAGGCGGTGGCCACCGAGCGTCTGCAGATGGCCGCGGAGGACAAGTGGTATGCCCCGGATTATGCCCTCGAGGAAGCGGCCAAATCCAACGACAAGCTGGATAACGAGCATCGCCTGAAGACCGCGCAGCTGATCAAGCAGCAGCGCCTGCGTCTTACCAGCCTGAGCCAGCAGCATGAGGAAGAACTGGCCAAGTTCCGCTTGGCCAGTGAAGAACAGCACAAGAGCCTGCAGGCGAAGATGCAAGGCCTGGAGCAGGCCCTGCGCCAGCAGGAGGAGCTGAATGCCAGCCTCAAGGCGCAATTGGCGGCGCAGGCGGCCAGCTTCCAGGCCGCGCGCGAGGACATGACCGAGCAGTTGCGCAATCTCGAGCACCATGGCCGCAGCGAAACCGACGGTTTGCGTGCGCAGTTCGAAAGCGAGATGCAGGCCAGAATTGCCGCCGCGGTGGTGGAATACAAAGAGCAGATTGCCATTCGTGACGTCGAACTGGCCTATCGCAACGAGCAGGACACCCAGTCGCTGCAGGAAATCACCCGGCTCAAGCGCGCCTATGCCGATCTGGCCAGCCAGGGCGGTGACCAGATTCTTGAGCGGCTGGCCAAGCTTGGCGTGGTGTTTGTGGTGTATCACCCTGGGGCCGGGCACCTGACCATTCCGCTGCAGGATATTTCGGCTTATCAGGACAATCCCCTGGCCTATGCGGCGGCCAAGTGTTTTGTCAGTGAAGAGCAATACCGCCACTGGTTGGCCCACTATCAGCAACCTACTTGCGATGCCTCGCTGCCCAGTGGTGAGCGCTGCGCCATTCCGATTGACCGGGTGGAAAGCCCGAGCCGTTTTGCCCAGGGGGATTCCAACTGCTGTGCGCGGCATAAGGCGGCCAGTCGCTTGCGCACCGTCAGTTAGTGGCGCTGCTTATCCCCCACTGGGCGCCCCACGCGCCGTTGCAGCCCCTGAGTTTTGACTGGTCGAGCGCGGCGGGTGTCGAGTTGGCCGTGCTGCGTCTGGATCTGCTCGATCCGCTGATCAGCGGCAACAAATGGTTCAAGCTGACGCAGCATCTGCAGGCGGCCGTTGCAGCCGGGGCCGAGGGGGTGATCAGTCTGGGCGGCCCTCATTCCAATCATCTGCATGCGCTGGCCGCTGCCGGCCGCCGGTTCAATTTTGCCACCGTGGGCTTGCTGCGCGGGGAGCCGCAGCAGACGCCGACCCTGGATGACCTGCAGGCCCTGGGAATGCAGGTGCACTGGTTGGGCTATGGCGGCTACCGCGCCCGTAACCTGCCGGGTTTCTGGGACTATTGGCGCGAGCGTTATGGGAATTTCTATGCCCTGCCGGAAGGCGGTGGCGGCTTGCCCGGCGCGCTGGGCTGCGCGGCGCTGCCAGCACTGGTGCGTGAGCAACTGCCCAGCCTGGGCTGGACTGACTACGATGGTTGGTGGCTGGCGGTCGGTACGGGTACCACCTTGGCGGGTTTGCTCTTGGCCGAGGCGGGCGCTCACCCGGTTTACGGGGCGCTGGCGGTGCCGGCC
>DASUOY010000467.1:0-11368 GCA_036276395.1 Pseudomonas sp. | reverse complement strand
CTGGGTGGGCCTGGTCTGCTACTGGCTAGTGGGCGCGCCGCTGGCCTGGCTGCTGGCCTTCCCCCTCGGCTGGGGCGCCCAGGGCGTCTGGTGGGGCCTGGCCGGCGGCCTGGCATGCGCCGCCATCGGCCTGACCCTGGGTTTCGAATGGAAGACCGCGCGCCTGCTGTTGCCCGGCGCCGCCTTCAGAACCTGCAAACGATCTCGCGAGATAGATGTGATCTCTCAGTAGACTGTTCATTGGTATTCGTCCATCTCGCCATCGATGATGCTTCCCGCCGGCTTACTTCCGTGGAAACTTTGGCGGGTTACACGCTTAACACCTCTTAAAACAGTCGACAAATGGCACGGCCAGCGCTTTGCATCAGCCCTGTGGACTCCCTGCCATGCGGGCCGCGAAAAATGACCGCCCAATGACAAGGAAGCCTCCCATGTCCACCGTCTTTATCAACAGCCAATGGCGTATTCGCCCGTTGCTGGCCTGTCATATAGCTGCCCTGCTGTTGCTTGCCAGCTGGCTGTGGCTACCGAGCCGCGCGCTGTGGGATCAGTTCGATCTGCAGTTGTTCGCCCTGCTCAACGAGCCAGTGCACGGCGCCGGTCTCTGGGCCCAGACCTGGGCCATCGGCAGCATGCGCGCGGTGGATCTGGGCGTCGGCGTGCTGATGCTGGCCGTAATGCTCAAGGCTGATTTCGTCTTCAGCGGGGCCCAGGTGCGCAAGGCGCTGTTCGCCTTTCTCGCTGCGCTGATCGTCATGCTGCTGTTTCGCGTCGGTTTCGCCGAGCTGGTCAAGTTGATGGGCTGGCAGCGCCCCAGCGCATCCTTGGTGGTGGAAGGCGCGGCGCGCCTGACCGAACTGTTCCCGAGCGGGGAAGAGCGCTGGGACATGAAGGACAGCGCGACACGCAGCTTCCCCGGCGATCACGCCTCGGTGCTGCTGATCTGGGCGATGTTTATGAGCTTCTTCGCGCGCAACTGGCGCCTGCTGCTGGTCTGGACAATGGCGCTGATCTTTATGCTGCCGCGCCTGGTGGCCGGCGCGCACTGGGGCTCGGACGCCCTGGTCGGCGGCGTATTCCTGGCCCTGCTGGGCCTGGCCTGGGCCTGCTTCACCCCGTTCGCCTACCTGACTAGCGAATGGCTGGAGAAGGTCAGCCTGCCCCTGACGCGGCAACTGGCCAGACTGCCCCTGCTGGGCCGCCTGAGCCTGATCAGCGGGCGCTAAGTGCGGGGCGCGCGCCCCTACTCCTCTCCCGCCCAGGGATGGCTCGCTACCCGCTGCTCATTGAAGCTGTGCAGCTGTCGGCGCTGTTTCTTGCTCGGTTTGCCCTCGGTTTGCATGCCCAGGGCACCAGCCTTGCGCTGCGCCGCGGCATTCTCGCGGCGCTCGATGCTCTCGGCGGTTTCCGCATAGAGCAACTGCGCCTCGGGCGCACCGCGACGCACCACCGAGAGCGCCAACACCACCACGCTGCGCTCCTCGAAGCCGGTGCGAATCACATACTCATCACCCACTTTGGGTTCCTTGCCCGGCTTGCAGCGCTCACCACGGTGGTGCACCTTGCCGCCCTCGATAGCCGCCTTGGCAAGGGCGCGAGTCTTGTAGAAACGCGCCGCCCACAACCACTTATCCAGGCGCACCTTGTCGTCGTCTTTGTCTTTCATCCGCCACCCGTTACTGACCGTGATTGGGCACATTTTGCCTGATGCAGTTGTCATAAGGGCCAACTAGAATGCCCGGACATATGACGGATGGGCCCTTTGAAGACTTTTGACCAACTTGGCGTAATCGGCCTGCGTGAGTGGATCAACCTGCCCGATCTGGGCATGGTCGGCCTGCGCGCCAAGATAGATACCGGCGCCAGCACCTCCAGCCTGCACGCCAGCGATATCCAGCCGTTCGAGCGCGATGGCGAGCGCTGGGTGCGCTTTACCGCACACCTCGGCACGCTGGTGCAACGCCGCCACCGCTGCGAGGCGCTGCTGGTCTCGGTGAAGACCATCAAAAGCTCCAATGGCCAGGCGCAGTCGCGCTATGTAATCCGCACCAGCCTGACCCTGGGCGAGCGCGAATGGCCGGTGGAGTTCACCCTGACCTGCCGCAAGACCATGCGCTACCGCGTGCTGCTCGGTTCCAAGGCGCTGATCGCCGGTCAATTGCTGGTCAACCCGGCGCTGGCCTATGTGCAAAACAAACCCACCCTCGCAGACCCTTCTGGTGCCCAATGAAGATCGCCGTGCTGTCGCGCAACCCGCGCCTGTATTCCACCCGCCGCCTGGTCGAAGCCGGGCAGTTGCGGGGCCACGAGATGGTGGTGATCGACACCCTGCGCGCCTATATGAACATCGCCAGCCACAAGCCGCAGATCCACTACCGCGGCAAGCCCCTGGAAGGCTTCGACGCGGTGATCCCGCGTATCGGCGCCTCGGTGACCTTCTACGGCTGCGCGGTGCTGCGCCAGTTCGAGATGATGGGGGTGTTCCCGCTCAACGAGTCGGTAGCCATCGCCCGCTCGCGGGACAAACTGCGCTCGCTGCAACTGCTGTCGCGGCGTGGCGTCGGCCTGCCGGTGACCGGCTTCGCCCACTCGCCGGATGACATCGCCGACCTGATCCAGATGGTCAACGGCGCGCCGCTGGTGATCAAGGTATTGGAAGGTACCCAGGGCATCGGCGTGGTGCTGTGCGAGACAGCGACCGCCGCCGAATCGGTGATCGAGGCCTTTATGGGCCTCAAGCAGAACATCATGGTGCAGGAATACATCAAGGAAGCCGGCGGCGCGGATATCCGCTGCTTCGTGGTCGGCGACAAGGTGATAGCCGCCATGAAGCGCCAGGCCAAGCCCGGCGAATTCCGCTCCAACCTGCACCGTGGCGGCAGCGCCAGCCTGATCAAGATCACCCCGGAAGAACGCATGACCGCGATCCGCGCGGCCAAGGTGATGGGCCTGTCGGTGGCGGGGGTGGACATCCTGCGCTCCAACCACGGCCCGCTGGTGATGGAGGTGAATTCCTCCCCTGGCCTGGAAGGCATCGAGACCACGACCGGCAAGGACGTCGCCAGCCTGGTGATCCAGTACCTGGAGAAAAACGGCGGCCCGCATCTGACCCGCACCAAGGGCAAGGGATAAGCCGGATATAGGCGAAGCACGCCTCGCGACAGGGATATCAATACGCGGCCTCCAGTAGCGCGCCGCAGTGGGCATAACACAGTCTGCTAGCGGCGATACGCCGCCAGCCACTGCAGAAAAACCTCCTCGCGCAGCGGCCGGCTGAGATGGTAGCCCTGACCCAGGGAGCAGCCATGGTCGCGCAGGCAATCGAACTGCTCCTGGGTTTCGATGCCTTCGGCGACACACTCCAGGCCCAGGTTGCGGGCGATCACCAGGATGGTTTGCACCAGCATCAGGCCGCTGCCGTCCTCGCCATGGATATCCGCCGTAAAGCTGCGGTCGATCTTCAGACGATCCAGCGGCAGACGCTTGAGGTAGGTCAAAGAGGAATAGCCGGTACCGAAATCGTCGATGGCAAAGCGCAGGCCAAGGGCCTTGAGCGCGCTCATATTGGCGATGCACTGTTCGACATCCTCGACCAGCACGCCTTCGGTGATTTCCAGCTCCAGGGCGGTGGCCGGCAAACCATGCCGCTGCAGGCAATCGCGCACCCGGGCCACGCAGCCGGGCTGGCGTAACTCGCGGGGGCTGAGATTGACCGCCAGCACCAGCTGCGGCCAGTCCGGCAACCAACGCGCCAGGGTGGCGCAGGCCTGCTCCAGCACCCAGACGCCCAGCTCCTCGATCAGCCCGGTTTCCTCGGCCAGAGGGATAAAGTCACCGGGCATGATTTCGCCGCGCTCGGGGTGGCGCCAGCGCAGCAGCACCTCGGCCCCGGCGACGCGCCCGGTGGCCAGCGCCAGTTGCGGCTGGAACACCAGATACAGCTGGTTGCGGGCGATGGCCTGACGCAACTCGCCCTGCAGTTGCAGGCGCTGGTCGATGGCGGCCTGCATTTCCGGGGCGAAGAAGTGCAGGCCATTGCGCCCGGCATGCTTGGCCCGGTACATGGCGGTGTCGGCCTGTTTCAGCACATCCGACGCAACCTGGGCGCCGAAGGGATGCAGGGCGATGCCGATGCTGGCGCTGATCGACAGCTCATGGCCGTCGATCCAGCAGCTGCCATTCAAACTGCGCAGCAGTTTCTCGCCAGCCGCGGCAGCATGCTCGGCCGCCACCTGCGGGCTGCTGTCGAGGCCTTCGAGAAGCACCACGAATTCGTCGCCGCCCATCCGCGCCAGGGTGTCCTCGGCCCGCAGGCTGCCGGCCAGGCGTGCGGTCACCTCGCGCAACAGGCCGTCGCCGACCAGATGGCCGAGGCTGTCGTTGACCGTCGTGAAGTGATCCAGGTCGATAAACAGCAGCGCCCCAAGGGTGTTCTCGCGCTGCTCGCGGTCCATGGCGTGTTGCAGGCGGTCGAGCAGCAGGCGCCGATTGGGCAGCCCGGTGAGCTCGTCGCTGTAGGCCAGGCGCTCGATTTCATGCTGGTAACGTTGGCGTTCAGAAATATCGGTGACGCTGCCGCGAATCAGCAACGGCTCGCCGGGCATGCGCACCAGGCGCACCTCGCAGGGGATCTGCCGGCCGCCGCTGTCGCGGTGCAGCCATTCGAACACCGGCGCCTCGCCGGCAATCGCACGCTTGAGATAGACCTTGCCGCTCTCGCTCGACGAACGCCCGTCGGCCTGGCGTGGCGGGCTCAGTTCCAGCACGGTTTTGCCGCGCAACTGCTCGCGCGTGCAATTGAACAGGCGCAGGGCGTTCTCGTTGAAATCCACCATGCCCTGCTGCGGGTTGAACAGCACTATGGCTTCCGGCGCGTGCTCGATCATGGTGCGGTAGCGGGCCTCGGCCTGCAGCCGCTCGCTGATGTCCTCGACCAGCAGCAGGAACATGCGCACCCGCCCGGTGGCATGGCGTACCGCGCGCAGGCTCAGGCGCGCATGCACTAGGTTGCCGTCCGGAAGCAGGAAGCGGCGCTCCAGCTCATAACCTTCGCGCGCACCGCTCATCACCTGATCGAGCAGCGGCCGTTCGGCCGCGAGGTCTTCGGCCAGGGAAATGCTGCTCCAACTGCAGTCCTGCAGCTGCTGGATACTGCGCCCGAGAATGCTGCACAGCTTGAGGTTGGCCTCCTCCCATTCGAAGTTGGGGCTGATCTGGGCCATGCCGATCAGCGGCGCCTCGAAGAACAGGCGTAGGCGCTCATCGCGTTCGCGCAGCTGCTGCTCGGCGTATTTGCGCGCGCTGATATCCTGCAGCGCGCCATACACCCGTACCAGGTCCCGACCATCGCGCTCGCTGACACCGCGAATGCGCACCCAGCGGCTCTTGCCCTTGGCCGTGAGCAGGCGCACCTCTATATCGAACTGGTCGAGACCATCGAGCAACTGCTGCAGGGTTTGCTCGGAGAGCGCCCGGCCCGCGGCGTCCATATAGTCCAGGGCCTCGCCCAGGCAGGGCGTGCCGTTCTTCGGGTCCAGCTCGTAGATGCGGAAGCAGCCGGCGCTCCAGTCCATGCTCTGCTCCGGCAGGTTGAGCACCCAACCGCCCAGGTTGGCGATATGTTCGGTCTGGCTGAACAGGTAGCTCTGCCTGAGCAGTTCCTCGCTCTGGCTGCGCACCTGGCCGGCCATCTGCTCGCGGGCGCTGACATCGTGCTGCAGGGCGACGAAATGGCTGATGCCCTGCTCATCGCGCATCGGCGCGAGGATAAATTCGTTCCAGAACTGCTGGCCGTCCTTGCGGTAGTTGCGCAGCACCAGATCGCAGGGCCGGCCCTCATGCACGGCCTGCTGCAGACGGTTGAACGCCTGTTGCTGATGATCCACCCCGAAGAGGAAGTTCCAACTGCGCCCCAGGCTTTCCTCGCGGCTGTAGCCGGTGATGCGCTCGAAGGCCGGGTTGCAGTAGATCAAGGGCAGATCTGCCTGCCGCGCATCGGCGATCAGCACCCCCAGCGGGCTGGCCTCCAGAGCCAGGTTGCTCAGGGCCAACTGCTGCTGAATCTGCGCGCGCTGGGCCAGGGTCTGGCGCAGGTCACTCAGGCTGCGCCCCACCAGCAACGCGGCGAGCATAAACAGCAAGACGCCGAGGTGCAGCTCCAGGCGCGGCTGCTCGATCCAGTCGGCGGTTTCGCTGAAACCGCGCAGCAGCGGCAGGATCAGCACCATCAGGGCGCTCAGGGTCGCGCCGCAGACGGCTCCGGAAAAACCCCAGAACAGCGCCAGGCCCAGCATCATCACGCCGATCAGCGGCAAATTCAGGCTCAGAGGCAGCAGCCCCAGCAACCAGGGCAAAACCAGGGCCACGGCCAGCAGCAACGGCCAGGGCGGCCATTGCCAGCGCTGTGGCTCACGCTCTTTGCCCGGCCAGGGGCTTAGCCAGCCACGCTGACGCAACCAGGGGCTCAGGTAGGTCAGCAGCGGGATGGCGATGGCCAGCGCCATCAGGCTGTCGGCCAGCCACAGGGTCAGGCTCACCGCCAGCAGGCTATGCCCTTGCAGATGGCCGGTCAGCCACAGGTTGAGCTGCACGCCGAACGCCATCGGCAGCGCCGGCAGCAATACGGCGAACAGGACAAAACGCAGCAAATGCCGCAAATAGGGCAAGGCCGGATCGAGCGGGCGCAGCCGGCACAGCCACCAGGCCAGCGCCACGCCCAGGGTTTCCGGCACGGCGTAGAGCGGCGCCCAGCGCCAGTCCAGGCCCCACAGGGGAATGCTCAGCATGGAATTGAGAAACAGCTGCGGCAGCACCCGTGGCCCCCACCACAGGGTCATCACCAGCGCCAGGGCGAACGGCAGGTGCCAGAGCGCCGCCCCATCGGTGAACTGGGTAGCCAGGGATAGCCAAGTGGCCAGATGGAGCAGTGGCAACGGCAACCACCAGGTCCATGTCGGCAGACGGACGAAAGCTGCAGGCATACTGACCTCATGTCATTACGCCGCTTGAGCATAGTTCAGCCCGGCACAGCGGGCAGATCGGAACGCGACGCGCCCTGGTTATATCGCGTCGCGCGGCAGCAATAACCCCAAGGGCAGGCAAACCCGCGCCTCCAGGCCGCCGCCGGAGCGGTTGCGCAGCTCCACGCTGCCGCCGTGCAGCGCCGCGATACGCTTGACGATGGCCAGGCCCAGGCCGGCGCCCTGGCCGCCGCGGGCGCGATCACCGCGAATAAAGGGGTTGAAGATGCTACCCAGCTCGGCCGGGTCGATGCCCACGCCGCGATCCAGCACGCTGAGCACCACATAGGGCGCACTGCAGTCGCCGGACAGGGAAACCGCCACCTCCACCGCATTGCCGCCATAACGCAGGGCGTTCTCGATCAGGTTGACCAGCAGACGCTTGATCGACACCCGGCGCAGCGGGAAAGCCGGTACCGGCTCCAGGCACAGGCGTACCACCTGGGCCTTCTGGTTATAGGGGGCGACCACTTCGCGGATCAGTTCGAGCAGGTCGAGCTGCTCCACCGGCTCGTCGCGGCCATCGCGGATAAAGGCGAGGAACTGGTCGAGAATGGCGTCCATGTCCTCGATATCACGAACCATATCCTCGGTCAGCTCGGAATCGTTGTGCAGAAACTCCAGGGACAGGCGCAGGCGGGTCAGCGGCGTGCGCAGGTCGTGGGACACCCCGGCCAGCATCAGCTCGCGCTCGCGGGCCGCCTGTTCGACGTCCTCGGCCATCTGGTTGAAGGCGCGGTACACCTCGGTCATCTCGCTCGGCGTATCGCCGACCGGCAGGCGTACGCTGCGGCCCTGGCCGAGCTGCCGGGCAGCGAACACCAGGCGCTTGAGCGGCGCGCTAAGTTGACGGACGAAAATCCAGGCCGCCGCCGTCGACAACAGGCCGATGGCGAGGAACCAGCCGAGCACGCTCCAGATCCGCTGGCCACGCAAGGGATGCGGATACAGCGGCACCCGCAGCCAGTCGTCGCCCAGGCTCGGCGCATGCACCCAGAGCGCCGGCGGGCTCTTGGCGCGCACCCGCACCTCGGTATCCGGGCCCAGTTCGGTCTGCATCTGGCGCTGGAATATCTCGCTGTAGGGCCAGTGCTGCTCGGTGGCCGGCACCTGGGCGAAGGGTACCCGGGTCAGCCCCGCCGCCTCGGCGATGGTGGCGCGGTCTTCCGGCTCCGCCGCCCAATAGGCGCGCAGGGTCAGGGCGGCGCCGTGGCTGTACTGGCGGTCGACCAGCACGTCCTCGTTCATCATCAGATAAACCAGGGTCAGCGCCTTGGAGAACAGCACCACGATCAACACCAGCCACAGGGTGCGGGCGAAGAAACTTTGCGGGAACCAGAGCGGGGTTTTCATAACGCGTTCACAAGTGAATGTAGGGTGGGTTAGCCGCGCAGCGGCGTAACCCACCATGCGGCCCGAAGGGGCGCCAGGCCAGAGCGCCTTTGGTGGGTTACGCCTTCGGCTAACCCACCCTACGACTCATTTATTACCGTCCGGCACAAACACATAGCCCACGCCCCAGACCGTCTGGATATAGCGCGGCTTGGACGGATCCGGCTCGATCAGGCGGCGCAGCCGCGAGATCTGCACGTCGATGGAGCGCTCCAGGGCGTCCCACTCGCGGCCGCGGGCCAGATTCATCAGCTTGTCCCGGGTCAGCGGCTCGCGGGCGTGCTGCACCAGGGCCTTGAGCACGGCGAACTCGCCGGTGGTGAGCATATGCACCTCGTCACCCTTCTTCAGCTCGCGGGTGGCCAGGGACAGTTCGTACTCGCCGAAACTGACACTTTCGTCTTCGCTACCCGGCGCACCCGGCACCAGCGGCGCCTGGCGGCGCAGCACGGCCTTGATCCGCGCCAGCAGCTCGCGCGGGTTGAACGGCTTGGCCAGGTAGTCGTCGGCGCCCAGCTCCAGGCCCTGGATGCGGCTGGCCTCGTCGCCCTTGGCGGTGAGCATGATGATCGGCACCTGGTTGTTCGCCTCGCGCAGGCGGCGGCAGGCAGACAGGCCGTCCTCGCCGGGCAGCATCAGGTCGAGCACCACCAGGTTGAACAGCTCGCGGGCCAGCAGGCGATCCATCTGCTCGACGTTTTCCACCGCGCGCACGCGGTAGCCCTGCTCCTCGAAGAAACGCTCCAGCAGGCGGCGCAGGCGCGCGTCGTCGTCGACGATAAGGATTTTCTCGCCTTCAACGGCAAGTGCAGTGCTGCTCATTCGGGGCTCCTTGACCAGGCATCCACCACGCCCGGACGGGCGCCGGCGGTGTGCAACTGCCGGCATTATGGCCCAGGCGTGCCAGCGGGCGTGCGGTCCATTGTTAGCAGATTTTTCCCCGAGTGGTTCCCGGCGCACTGCCGGGCAGTGTTTATAATGCGCGGCTTTCGTGTCTGGCCCGTGGTCTGCGTGGCCGGTTTTTCGTTTCAGTGTGGATAGCGTCTAATGCTCAGCATCAACAACCGCATCGCCGAAGAACTGGGCGTACGCCCGCAACAGGTCGCCGCCGCCGTGGCGCTGCTCGATGAAGGCGCAACCGTGCCCTTTATCGCGCGCTACCGCAAAGAGGTCACCGGCAGCCTGGATGACACCCAGCTGCGCAACCTGGAAGAGCGCCTGCGCTACCTGCGCGAGCTGGACGAGCGCCGCACCAGCATCCTCGCCAGCATCGAGGAACAGGGCAAGCTGACCGCCGAGCTGACCCGCGAGATCAACCTGGCCGAGACCAAGACCCGCCTGGAAGACCTCTACCTGCCGTTCAAGCAGAAGCGCCGCACCAAGGGCCAGATCGCCCTGGAAGCCGGCCTCGGCGAGCTGGCCGACGCACTGTTTAACGACCCGAACCTGACCCCGGAAGCCGAAGCCGAGCGCTTTATCGACGCCGACAAAGGCTTTGCCGATATCAAGGCCGTGCTCGAAGGCGCCAAATACATCCTGATGGAACGCTTCGCCGAAGACGCCAACCTGCTGGCCAGCCTGCGCAGCTTCCTCAAGGACAACGCCATTCTCAGCGCCCGGGTAATAGCCGGCAAAGAGAACGAAGGGGCCAAGTTCCGCGATTACTTCGAGCACGACGAAAAGCTCAAGGGCGCACCCTCGCACCGCGCCCTGGCGATCTTCCGTGGCCGTAACGAGGGCATCTTGAGCGCCAGCCTGAAGGTCGGCGACGAGTTGCCGGGTGCCATGCACCCCTGCGAAGGCATGATCGGCGAGCGCTTCGGCATCAGCGCCCGCGGCCGCGCTGCCGACAAATGGCTGGGCGAAGTGGTGCGCTGGACCTGGAAGGTCAAGCTCTACACCCACCTGGAAACCGACCTGTTCGGCGAGCTGCGCGAAGCCGCCGAAGACGAGGCGATCAACGTATTCGCCCGTAACCTGCACGACTTGCTGCTGGCCGCACCGGCCGGCCCGCGCGCGACCCTGGCGCTCGACCCAGGCCTGCGTACCGGCTGCAAGGTGGCGGTGGTGGATGCCACCGGCAAGGTGCTGGAAACCTCTACCGTCTACCCGCATGCGCCGCGCAACGACTGGGACGGCACCCTGGCGATCCTCGCCAAGCTGTGCGCCAAACACTCGGTGGACCTGATCTCCATCGGCAACGGCACCGCCAGCCGCGAGACCGACAAGCTGGCGGCCGACCTGATCAAGAAACTGCCGGGCCTGAAGCTGACCAAGGTCATGGTCAGTGAAGCCGGCGCCTCGGTGTATTCCGCCTCGGAACTGGCCGCCAAGGAATTCCCGGATATGGACGTATCGCTGCGCGGCGCCGTGTCCATCGCCCGCCGCCTGCAGGACCCGCTGGCCGAGCTGGTGAAGATCGATCCGAAATCCATCGGTGTCGGCCAGTACCAGCACGATGTGTCCCAGCTCAAGCTGGCGCGCTCGCTGGACGCGGTGGTCGAGGACTGCGTAAACGCCGTCGGCGTGGATGTGAACACCGCCTCCGCCGCCCTGCTGGCGCGCATCTCCGGGCTGAACACCACCCTGGCGCAGAATATCGTCGCGTACCGCGACGCCAACGGCGCGTTCAACAGCCGCGCCGAGCTGCTCAAGGTGCCGCGCCTGGGCGACAAGACCTTCGAACAGGCCGCCGGCTTCCTCCGTGTGATGAACGGCAGCAACCCGCTGGACGCCTCCGCCGTGCACCCGGAGACCTACCCGCTGGTGCAGCGCATCGCTGCCGACACCGGCCGCGATATCCGCTCACTGATCGGCGATTCGGCCTTCCTCAAGCGCCTCGACCCCAAGCAGTTCACCGACGACAAGTTCGGCCTGGTGACCATCGGCGATATCCTCAGCGAGCTGGAAAAGCCCGGCCGCGACCCGCGCCCGGAGTTCAAGACCGCCGAGTTCCA
>DASUOY010000466.1:0-3276 GCA_036276395.1 Pseudomonas sp. | reverse complement strand
CACCCTGGCCGACCCGCAGCAATTTGCGCGCCTGCCCGGCTTGTGGAACTGGCTCTGGCATTGAACACCGCCGCGCGGCAGGTTACGCGGAGCAATAAAAAGGCCGCCCAAGGGCGGCCTTTTTATTGCCAGCAGCGACCCTACTCGGCCAAACGCCAGCTGGTGCCGCCCTTGCCGTCTTCCAGCACCACGCCCATGGCGGTGAGCTGATCGCGAATACGGTCGGACTCGCCCCAGTTCTTCTCGGCGCGAGCCTGCAGGCGCGCGGCGATCAAGGCCTCGACTTCGGCAGCATCGACCTTGCCGGCGGCGCCAGCCTGGAGGAAGGCCTCAGGCTCAAGTTGCAGCACACCGAGTACACCGGCCAACTCCTGCAAACGCGCCGCCAGACCGGCAGCCGCCTGCACATCGCTGTCACGCAGGCGGTTGATCTCGCGGGCCAGCTCGAACAGCACGGCGCAGGCTTCCGGTGAGTTGAAGTCGTCGTCCATTGCCGCGGCAAAACGCTCGACAAAGGCCTCACCACCGGCAGGCGCGGCTTCGGGCAAGCCCTTGAGCGCATTGTAGAAACGCTCCAGAGCGCCCTTGGCTTCCTTGAGACTGTCTTCGGAATAGTTGATCGGGCTGCGGTAGTGGCTGGACACCAGCAGGTAGCGCACCACTTCCGGGTGGTACTTCTCCAGCACCTCGCGGATGGTGAAGAAGTTGCCCAGGCTCTTGGACATCTTCTCGCCATCCACGCGCACCGCGCCGGCGTGCATCCAGGCGTTGGCGTAGAGCTTGCCGGTGGCCGCCTCGCTCTGCGCGATCTCGTTTTCGTGGTGGGGGAACACCAGGTCCGGACCGCCGCCGTGGATATCGAAGGTCTCGCCCAGGCAGCAGGTGGACATCACCGAGCACTCGATATGCCAGCCCGGGCGGCCCGCCCCCCAGGGCGACTCCCAGCTCGGCTCGCCCGGTTTGGCGCCCTTCCACAGGACAAAATCCAGCGGGTCCTGCTTGATTTCGTCGACTTCGATACGGGCGCCGATCTTCAGCTCGTCGATCTTGCGCCGGGACAGCTTGCCGTAACCCTCGAACTTGGTGACGCGGTAGTACACGTCGCCATTGCCCGGGGCGTAGGCATAGCCCTTGTCGATCAGGGTCTGGATCATCTGGTGCATGCCGGCGATATGCCCGGTGGCACGCGGCTCGATATCCGGGCGCAGCACGTTGAGGCGCGCCTCGTCTTCGTGCATGGCGGCGATCATGCGCTCGACCAGGGCCTCGAACGGTTCGCCGTTCTCGGCCGCGCGCTTGATGATCTTGTCGTCAATGTCGGTGATATTGCGCACATAGGTCACCTCATAGCCGCGCTGACGCAGCCAACGGGTAACCACGTCGAACGCCACCATCACGCGGGCGTGACCGATATGGCAGAAGTCGTACACGGTCATGCCGCACACGTACATGCGCACCTGATTGCCGACAAGCGGCTGAAAAGGCGCTTTGACCTTGCTCAGGGTGTTGTAAATGCTCAGTGCCATTTACTGCCCCCAGGAATCGCGCAGGGTAACGGTGCGGTTAAATACCGGCTTACCGGGCTGCGAATCCTTCAGGTCGGCGCAGAAGTAGCCTTCGCGCTCGAACTGGAAGCGTTCTTCAGGCAGCGCATCGCCCAGCGAGGGCTCGGCGCGGCAGCCCTTAAGCACCACCAGGGAATCCGGGTTGATATTGTCGAGGAAACTGCCGCCCTCCTCGTCCTTCTCCGGGTTAGCGGAGCGGAACAGGCGGTCGTACAGGCGTACTTCGCATTCCACGCTCTCAGCGGCCGGCACCCAGTGGATCACGCCCTTGACCTTGCGGCCCTCAGGGTTCTTGCCCAGGGTGTTCTCGTCGTAGCTGCAGCGCAGTTCGACTATGTTGCCGGCGGCGTCCTTGATCGCCTCGTCGGCACGGATCACGTAGCTGCCACGCAGGCGCACTTCGCCACCGGGGATCAGGCGCTTGAAGCCATCCGGCGGGGTTTCCTCGAAGTCGCTGGCGTCAATGTAGATCTCGCGACTGAACGGCAGCACGCGCACGCCCATGTCCTGCTTGGGATGGCGCGGCAGTTCGAGGTTCTCTTTCTTCCCTTCCGGGTAATTGCTGATCACTACTTTCAGCGGCTTGAGCACGCACATGGCGCGCGCAGCGTTGGCATCCAGGTCGTCACGGATGGCGAATTCCAGCATGCCGACATCGACCACGCCGCCGGCGCGGTTGACGCCGATCATGTCGCAGAAGTTGCGGATCGACGCCGGCGTGTAGCCACGGCGACGGAAACCGGACAGGGTCGACATGCGCGGGTCATCCCAACCATTCACATGGTTTTCATCGACCAGTTGCTTGAGCTTGCGCTTGCTGGTGATGGTGTAGTTCAGGTTGAGACGGGCGAATTCATACTGGCGCGGCTGTGCCGGCACCGGCAGTTGCTCGAGGAACCACTCGTACAGCGGACGGTGGTCTTCGAACTCCAGGGTGCAGATCGAATGGGTGATGCCCTCGATAGCGTCCGACTGGCCGTGGGTGAAGTCGTAGCTCGGGTAGATGCACCACTTGTCGCCGGTCTGGTGGTGATGGGCGTGGCGGATGCGGTAGAGGATCGGGTCGCGCAGGTTGATGTTCGGCGAGGCCATGTCGATCTTCGCGCGCAGCGAACGGACGCCATCGGCGAACTCGCCGGCCTTCATGCGGGCGAACAGATCAAGGTTCTCTTCAACGCTGCGCTCGCGGAACGGGCTGTTCTTGCCCGGTTCGGTCAGGCTGCCGCGGTAGGCGCGCATTTCCTCGGCATTCAGGTCGCAGACGAAAGCCTTGCCGGCCTTGATCAGCTCGATGGCCCAGGCATGCAGTTGGTCGAAGTAGTTGGAGGCATAACGCTCTTCACCGGCCCATTTAAAGCCCAGCCACTCGACGTCGCTCTTGATCGCGTCGATATATTCCTGGTCTTCCTTGGCCGGGTTGGTGTCGTCGAAGCGCAGGTTGCACTCGCCACCGAACTCCTGAGCCAGGCCGAAGTTCAGGCAGATCGACTTGGCATGGCCGATGTGCAGGTAGCCGTTGGGCTCTGGCGGGAAGCGGGTGATGATCTTGGCGTGCTTGCCGCTGTCCAGGTCGGCCTGGACGATGGGACGCAGAAAATTGGCGGCAGCCGTGCTGGCTTTGGGGTCGACGGTAGGCTTGCTCATGGGGTCCTTGATCATGCAGGTGCGCGGCGCAGGGTAGGCCGACTAAAACAAAGCGCTTATCATAGCC
>DASUOY010000465.1:0-7035 GCA_036276395.1 Pseudomonas sp. | reverse complement strand
GCGCCAGGGTTTGCATAAAGATCTGCAGGCCACCCGAGGAAGAACCCACTATCCCGGACACCACGCTGACCGATGCAAAAATCGACAGCAACGGCGGCAAGTCCACCGCCAAAATCCACTGGGCAAACTGGGCAAAGCCTGCGGTCTGGGTCACCACCCCACCAAAACCAATGACCGCCGCCGTATTCAGCAGCGGCATGATGGCATCGTCCGCACCCTGCCCCAACACAGCCACCGTATTGCGCCGCAAGCCTGGGAACAAGGCAATGGCTACCCCTGTAGCCAGTATCAGCGCCAGGCTGGGCCAGAGAATCGGCTGCTGCTGACTAAAGCCCAGCCACTGGCCAAGCATGCCCTGGCCCGGCATCACCAGACCGGTCAGCAGCAGCAAACGCGGCAACATGATGATGCCCAGCACCACCAGGATCGGCACCAGCGCCAAGGCCCAATGCGGCCCAGAGCCTGGGGTGCCGGCAAGCTGTTCCATGCGCAGGTCCTGCGCATTGGCCTCGAAACCCTCACCCCGCTCGCGGGCCAGACGCCACTCGCGCTGCACATAGAACATTCCCAAGGCAATCATGATCACGCTGGCCAGCACGCCGATCCAGGCACCAGCAAACAGATCGGTGCCCAGCGCACTGGCAGCAATCACGTTATGGATCGATGGCGAACCCGGCAATGCCGTCATGGTGAACGTGCCCGCGCCCAGAGCCGTGGCCGCGCAGAACAGTCGCTTGGGCAGGTTGGCATCGCGCATCAGGCCAATACCCAAGGGATACATGGTGAAAATAACCACGAACACCACGACGCCACCATAGGTCAGCACTGCACACACCAACATAGTGACCCACAGCGTGCGCTTGGTACCCAGACTGCTGGTAATGGCCTGGGCAATGCTGTTGGCGGCCTGGCTGACGGCCATGACCTTGCCGAAAATGGCGCCACAGAGAAACAGCACAAAGAACTTACCGGCAAAGGTAAAGGCCCCAAGCGGCCCAAAGGGAAAATGTTCAAGCAGCGCTTTGGGTAACAGCAGGTCATTGCTCACAGCCACCACCGCGGCACAGAGCAAGGCCGCGATAAATATATTGACGCCCCGCAGCGCCATAAAGATCAGCAATGCCAAGCCGGCAAACAGCCCCATATTCCCCAACATGAACAGATCCCTCTTATATGAACGAGCAACTTCGCCGCGATACTTAAGCACGGCCCAGATCTTCGCGACAGTGCGATCACTTACAGCAATACAACCCTATTGCTGGCTACAGGGGGCAATACTGTATATTTTTTAACCAAAATCTTGCCTTATTCAGCTAAAGGCTTCACTTCCTTAAAAAAATTATGCGCAGCCTTGCTTGCCTCCGTTTACTTACTACAGCTAATAGGTAGTATGTACGCCGGCTAATTTCCTAGGTTTAGGAAATTGCTTCTATGGAATACACCTCAAGGGGAACCCGATGAACAACGCTCTGAAACTCTCTGCTCTGGCACTGGCCGCAGTTCTGGCTACCGGTTGCAGCAGCATGTCCAAAGAAACCGAAGCTCGTCTGACTGCAACTGAAGATGCAGCTGCTCGCGCTCAAGCCCGTGCCGACGAAGCCTACCGTAAGGCTGATGACGCTCTGGCCGCTGCTCAGAAGGCTCAGCAAACTGCTGACGAAGCCAACGAGCGCGCTCTGCGTATGCTGGAAAAAGCTAGCCGCAAGTAATAGCCCACAAGGCTATGACAAGCCGACCCAGTTTCTGGGTCGGCTTTTTTATTGCCCGCAACATCAGTCAGCAATTGCCAGGCAATAAAAAGCCCGTTAGCCATTGGGCATAACGGGCTAGAGCTGAAGCAGCTGTCAGATCGCCGGAGCGGTGCTGACCACCTCTTGCTCGGGTTGCGCAATTTCAACCGGCAAACCATCTTCGGCCGCCACCACTTCGCGCAACATGTCCCAGTCCAGGCGCAAGTTGGCGAACTCGTCGTTGCTCAACAGGGCATTGACAACCGCGGTGTGCTTGTCCACCACCGAAGCCTCGCCAGAATCGCTGAGCGGCTCGTGGGCCTCAAGATAGACCTTGCCATTGCTGCGGCCGAACTTGTACGGCTCATTGATGATGCGCACCGAAGTGCCCACCGGCACCATGCTCGCCAGCTTCAGCACGTTGTGGTTGAGCATGCGGAAGCAGCCGTGACTGACGCGCATGCCGATACCGAACTTCTTGTTCGAACCGTGAATCAGGTAACCAGGTGTCGACAAGGTGAACTTGAAAGGACCCAGTGGGTTATCCGGCCCTGGCGGCACATAGCTCGGCAACGGATCGCCATCGGCAGCATGCTCTGCGCGGATCGACTCGGGCGGGCTCCAACCCGGATTCGGCGTTTTCCCGGTGATGCGCGCATTGGTCACCGGCGAACTCCAGCCCTCGCGGCCGATGCCCAGCGGGTAGGTATGCACCACGTTGCGGCCTTTCGGGTAGTAGTACAGGCGGTATTCAGCGAGGTTGATCACTATGCCTTCGCGCGGGCCCGGCGGCAGGATAAAGCGGGTCGGCAAAATGATTTCATTGCCCTCGCCCGGCAACCAGGCATCCACACCCGGGTTGGCAGCCACCATCTCCAGGTAACCCAGGTCGTTGGCCACCCCCAGGTCGGCGAAGGTGTCCTCGTACTTGGCCTTGAGCACTTGCACCTGGCCAACGATATCTTCACCAGGCGGCGGTAGAGGCCATTCGGTGGCCATGGCAGAACCCACGGCAAACAGCGTGGTGAGAGAAAGACAACGGCTGACGGCAAAAGCACGCGACAACATCCGGAAATCCTTGGCAATAATGACTGACAGTTTTGCTTGGAGATTGTACACCCAGGCCCGCAATCCGGGCAGCTCTGCCGGTCAGGCCAAAGCCGGGCGGGCTCCACGACGCTGAGCATCCAGGGTCGCCCGACAAGCCGGACACAGACGCTTATCGCGCAGCATCGACTTGTCCAGGTCCCTCCAGGCCGGTTGCGCAGGCAACAAACCACCACACAAGGTGCGGTCGGCAAAGCCGCCCAATTCAAGCTGACGCGCCAGCAGATGCACACGCACTTCACGGCAGGCGAACAGGTCAAGCTGCTCGTCAGGCTCGATCAGTTGATAGGCATGCAAAGACCAAGCAGGACGCGGCATTGAGGGCTCCAGTGAAGGGTCGCCACATTAGCCGAAAGGCCGTGCGCAGAAAAGCCCGTCAAAGCAAAGGCTTCAGGCTCGGCCAGAGATTTTCCAGGAGAATCGGCTGGGCCTGCGCCGCCGGGTGCAGACCGTCGAGTTGCATCATCCCCGGCACGCCGCCGACGCCCTCAAGGAAGAAGGGCACCAGGGCGATCTGCTTGTCTTGCGCCACCTGGGTAAACACCTGGGCGAAGGCTGTGGTGTAGCGCACCCCGTAATTGGGCGGCAACTGCATGCCCAGTAGCAGTACCTCGGCGCCACTGCCACGGGCCTGATCGACCATGGCCGCAAGATTCTGTTGCAATTGCGCGGGCGGCTGCCCACGCAGCCCATCGTTGCCCCCCAGCTCGACAATCACCAGGCTCGGCCGATGCTCGGCAAGCAGCGCCGGCAGCCGTGCGGCGCCACCTGCGCTGGTGTCGCCACTGATCGAGGCATTCACCACCTTATAGGCATAACCCTGCTCGTTCAGGCGCTGCGCAAGCAGGCTGACCCAGCCCTGGCGGCTATCCAGGCCAAAAGCCGCGCTGATACTATCGCCGACGACCAGCAATGTTCCCGCCAGCGCGGTCTGCCCCCCCAGCAACAAGACCAGGGCAGTACTGATCAGCCATGCACGCATCGGATCTCCCATGAGCTCAAGTATTCTCACCGCGCAAAACCTTAGCAAAGTGGTTGGCAGCGCGGAAGGCGAGCTAACCATACTCCATGACCTGTCTCTGGCGCTGGATTCGGGAAGCAGCCTGGCGATAGTCGGCAGCTCCGGCTCGGGCAAATCGACCCTGCTGGGGCTGCTCGCCGGCCTCGACCTGCCCAGTGGCGGCCAGGTGATACTGGCGGGCAACGACCTGGGCCAACTCGATGAAGACCAGCGCGCCCGGATACGGGCCGAGCATGTCGGTTTCGTCTTCCAGTCCTTTCAGCTGCTCGACAGCCTCAATGCCCTGGAAAACGTCATGCTGCCGCTGGAGCTGGAAGGCCACAAGGACGCCCGTCAGCGCGCCAGCGCCCTGCTCGAGCGAGTAGGCCTGGGCCAGCGCCTGAGCCATTACCCACGCCAACTGTCCGGTGGCGAACAGCAGCGCGTCGCCATCGCCCGCGCCTTTGTCGCCGAACCGGCAGTGCTGTTCGCCGACGAACCCACCGGTAATCTAGATAGCCACACTGGCGAGCGTATCAGCGACCTGCTGTTCGAACTCAACCAGGAACGGGGCGCGACCCTGGTCCTGGTGACCCATGATGAACGCCTGGCGCACCGCTGCCAGCGCCTGATCCGCCTGGAAGGCGGTCGCCTGGTCGACCGGGTGGAGCCCTGATGCAGCACATGCCTCTGGCCCGCCTGCTGACGCTGGCCGGCCGCCAGCTGCTGCGCGACGCCCGGGCCAGTGAGCTGCGCGTGCTGTTCTTCGCCCTGTTGATCGCCGTCGCCGCCAGCACCGCCATCGGCTATTTCAGCGCGCGCCTGAACGACGGCATGCTGCTGCGCGCCACCGAGTTTCTCGCCGCCGACCTGCGCCTGACAGGCAGCTCACCAGCCACGCCGCAACAGATCGAGACAGGCAAACAGCTGGGGCTTGAACACGCGCGCCTGGTGGAGTTTTCCAGCGTGGTCGCCAGCGCCGAAGGCATCCAGCTGGCCAGCGTCAAGGCGGCCGACAGCGCCTACCCGCTACGCGGCCAGCTAAAGAGTGCCGCAGCCTTATACGCAAGCGAGCAAGCCGGTCCTGGTCCCGGGCCGGGTGAGGCCTGGGCCGAAGCGCGCCTGCTGGTGGCGCTCAACCTCAAGCCCGGCGACGAGCTCGAAGTAGGCGCCAAGACCCTGCGCCTGACCCGGGTGCTGACCTATCTGCCGGATGAGGCCGGCGATTTCTACAGCCTGACGCCGCACCTGCTGATGCACCTGGATGACCTGGCGGCCACCGCGGTGGTGCAACCCGGCAGCCGGGTCCGCTACCAGGAACTCTGGCGCGGCGACAGTGCTGCATTGGCGCTATATCGCCAGAGCATCACCCCGACACTCGCGCCCAACCAGCGCCTGGAAGATGCCAAAGATGGCAATCGCCAGGTCGGCAATGCCCTCGGCCGCGCCGAGCGCTACCTGAATCTGGCCAGCCTGGCCGCCGTGCTGCTGGCCGGCGTGGCGGTGGCCCTGTCGGCGGCGCGCTTCGCCGCGCGGCGTTTCGATGCCAGTGCGCTGCTGCGCTGCCTGGGCCTGTCGCGCAGCCAGGCGCTGGGCCTGTTCAGCCTGCAACTGGCCCTGCTCGGCCTGAGCGCCAGCCTGGTTGGCGCGCTGCTGGGCTGGCTGGCGCAACTGGCGCTGTTCGCCTTGCTGCACGATCTGCTGCCGGCGCAGATACCGCCAGGTGGTCTCTGGCCCGCCCTGGCCGGTATGGCCACAGGCCTGGTGGCGCTGGCCGGCTTCGCCTTGCCGCCGCTGGCCGCGTTGGGCCGCGTGCCGCCGCTGCGGGTGCTGCGCCGCGATTTGCTGCCGGTGCCGGCCAGCTCCTGGCTGGTCTATGGCGCGGCGCTGCTGGCCCTGGGCCTGATCATGTGGCGCTTGAGCCTGGACCTGCAGCTGACCCTGGCCCTGCTCGGTGGCGGCCTGATAACCGCCTTGGCACTCGGCGGCCTGCTGCTGCTCGGCCTGCAAAGCCTGCGCCGCCTGCTCGCCAGCGCCGCCCTGCCCTGGCGCCTGGGTCTGGGCCAGCTACTGCGCCACCCCCTGGCCGCCGCAGGGCAATCCCTGGCCTTTGGCCTGATCATTCTGGCCATGGCCCTGATCGCCCTGCTGCGCGGCGAGCTGCTGGACACCTGGCAGGACCAGCTGCCGGAACAGGCGCCCAATCACTTCGCGCTAAATATCCTGCCGGCTGAGCAAGCGGCTTTTGCCGCACGCCTGGCGGTTTTGTCGCCCCAGCCGGCCCCGCTGTTCCCCGTGGTGCCGGGGCGCCTGATCATGATCAACGGCGAGCCGGTAAGGCAGATCGTCAGCAAGGAATCCCAGGGCGAGCGCGCGATCCGTCGCGACCTCAGCCTGACCTGGGCCACCGAGCTGCCGGCGGATAACCAGATAATCGCCGGCAGCTGGTGGGACGCCTCGACGGCGACCGAGCTGCCGGGCGTATCGGTGGAATCCGAACTGGCTGAGAGCCTCAAGCTCAAGCTGGGCGATCGCCTCAGCTTCAGCGTCGGCGGCCTCAACCGCGACGCCCTGGTGACCAGCCTGCGCGAGGTCGACTGGAACAACTTCCAGCCCAACTTCTATATGATCTTCCAGCCCGGCACCCTGCAGGACCTGCCGGTGACCTACCTGACCAGCTTCTACCTGCCGCCACAGCAGGAGCAGCAACTGGTCGAGCTGTCCCGCGCCTTTCCGGCGGTCACCCTGCTGCAGGTCGAAGCCCTGCTGGCGCAACTGCGCAGCATCCTGGCCCAGGTCAGTCTGGCCATCGAGTTCGTCCTGCTGTTCGTCCTCGCCGCCGGCTTGGCGGTGCTGTTCGCCGGTTTGCAGGCCACCCTGGACGAACGCATCCGCCAAGGCGCCCTGCTGCGCGCCCTGGGCGCCGAACGCCAGTTGCTGCTCAAGGCCAGGCGCGCCGAATTCGGCCTGCTAGGGGCGGCCAGCGGGCTATTGGCGGCGCTGGGCTGTGAGCTGATCAGCTGGCTGCTGTACCGCTTCGCCTTCGGGGGTGATCAGTGGGGTGCCGGCGGTACGGGGTGGACGGTAGCGACTCATGGGGCGCCTGGAGAGCAAAGGGAGCGCGAGTTTATCAGCCCTCGCGCAGCACCGTCAGCGGGCTGACATTCAGGGCGCGGCGGGTGCCGAGCACGCCGGCCG
>DASUOY010000464.1:0-3287 GCA_036276395.1 Pseudomonas sp. | reverse complement strand
CTCGAGTACAACAACCAGGATATCCGCGTGCTGCCAGTCAGCGGCCAGCAGGACCCGCAGCGCACGGCGGTGAATATGGAGATCAAGGACGGCAATGGCGCGCTCTATCCGCTGTCTTACACCATGGTCAGCCTGGACGGTACCTGGAAGATGCGTAATGTGATCATCAACGGGATCAACGTCGGCAAGCTGTTCCGCGATCAGTTTGCCCAGTCCATGCAGAACAACGGCAATGACCTGAACAAGGTTATCGATACCTGGGCCGATACCGTGGCCAAGGCCCGCCAGGGCGTGGAGGAGTCGTGAGTCAGGCGGCTATTCGCGAGCTGACCCCTGGGGTTCTGCAATTGGCCGGTGAGCTGGATTATCTGAGCGCGCCGGCGCTGCGCGAACAGGGCGCTCGGCTGATTGCGGCCAGCCAGGGCGCGGCTTGCGTGATCGATTGCGCCACGGTGGTCAAGTCCAGCAGCGTGGGGTTGTCCTTGCTGCTGGCCTTTATGCGTGATGCCGGCGCGGCCGGAAAAAGCCTTAGCGTGCGCGGTTTGCCCGAGGACATGCGCGAGATCGCCGGCGTCTGTGGCTTGCTTGAGGTCTTGCCGCTGGAGTCCTGAGGCATAGGCTTCTGCGGGTTTCGGTCGGCTAATGGCAATGCGGGGTTCGCAGGCGAAGGGCTTTTTTGTATGATGCCCGACCCGCGAGCGTCTGCTCTGCTGTCGTTAATCCATGCATTGATCGAGGTTGAGCATGCAGGCCTTAGAAGTGAAAAGCCTCCTGGAGGCTAAATTGCCAGATACCCAGGTAGAAGTTGAAGGCGAAGGCTGCAACTTTCAGTTGAACCTGATCAGCGATGAATTGGCCGCCTTGAGTCCGGTCAAGCGTCAGCAACAGATCTACGCTCACCTCAATGCCTGGATTGCCGATGGCAGCATCCACGCGGTGAGTATGAAATTCTTCAGCCGTGCCGATTGGGCCGCGCGTTCCTAAGCCTGCGGGCGACGAGAGAACTATGGACAAACTGATTATTACCGGCGGCGTGCGCCTCGATGGCGAAATCCGCATTTCCGGGGCGAAGAACTCCGCCTTGCCGATTCTCGCCGCCACCCTGCTCGGTGACGCCCCCGTCACCATCTGCAACCTGCCGCACCTGCACGACATCACCACCATGATCGAGCTGTTCGGGCGCATGGGCATCGAGCCGATCATCGACGAGAAACTCAGCGTGGAAGTGGACGCGCGGGCGATCAAGACCCTGATCGCGCCCTATGAACTGGTGAAAACCATGCGCGCATCAATCCTGGTGCTCGGTCCGATGGTCGCCCGTTTCGGCTATGCCGAAGTGGCCCTGCCGGGTGGTTGCGCCATCGGTTCGCGTCCGGTCGACCTGCACATCCGCGGCCTCGAGGCCATGGGCGCGATCATCGATGTCGAAGCCGGCTATATCAAGGCTAAGGCACCGGAAGGCGGCCTGCGCGGCGCGCACTTCTTCTTCGATACCGTCAGCGTCACCGGTACTGAAAACATCATGATGGCCGCGAGCCTGGCCAAGGGCCGCAGCGTGCTGGAAAACGCCGCCCGCGAGCCGGAAGTGGTCGACCTGGCCAACTGCCTGATCGCCATGGGCGCGAAAATCAGCGGTGCCGGCACCGACACCATCACCATCGATGGCGTCGAGCGCCTGCATGGCGCGCGTTTCAGCGTGATGCCCGACCGCATCGAAACCGGCACCTACCTGGTGGCTGCTGCTGCCACGGGCGGCCGGGTCAAGGTCAAGGACACCGATCCGACTACCCTGGAAGCGGTGCTCTCCAAGCTGCAGGAAGCCGGTGCGGAAATCACCTGTGGCAACGACTGGATCGAGCTGAATATGCATGGCAAGCGGCCGAAAGCCGTGAACCTGCGTACCGCGCCGTACCCGGCGTTCCCCACCGATATGCAGGCGCAGTTTATCGCCCTCAATGCGATTGCCGAAGGCACCGGCACGGTGATCGAAACCGTGTTCGAAAACCGCTTTATGCACGTGCATGAAATGATCCGCATGGGCGCGCAGATCCAGGTCGAGGGCAACACCGCCATCGTCACCGGGGTCGAGAAGCTCAAGGGCGCACCCGTTATGGCCACTGACCTGCGCGCGTCCGCCAGCCTGGTGATCTCGGCGCTGGTGGCCGACGGCGACACCCTGATCGACCGCATCTACCACATCGACCGTGGTTACGAGTGCATCGAGGAGAAGCTGCAGCTTCTGGGCGCCAAGATTCGCCGTGTGCCGGGTTGATGCCATGCTGACTATCGCTCTCTCCAAAGGCCGGATTCTCGATGACACCCTGCCGCTGCTGGCGGCGGCGGGCATCGAGCCGACCGAGAACCCGGATAAAAGCCGCAAGCTGATCATCCCCACCACCCTGGATGATGTACGCCTGTTGATCGTGCGGGCCACCGACGTGCCGACCTATGTCGAGCATGGCGCGGCCGACCTCGGCGTGGCCGGCAAGGACGTGCTGATGGAATACGGTGGCCAGGGCCTGTACGAGCCGCTGGACCTGCGTATTGCCAAGTGCAAGCTGATGACCGCCGGTGCCGTGGGCGCGCCCGAACCCAGGGGGCGCCTGCGGGTTGCCACCAAGTTCGTCAACGTGGCCAAGCGTTACTACGCCGAACAGGGCCGTCAGGTCGATATCATCAAGCTGTACGGCTCGATGGAGCTGGCGCCGCTGGTCGGCCTGGCCGACAAGATCATCGACGTGGTCGACACCGGCAACACCCTGCGCGCCAACGGTCTGGAAGCCCAGGAACTGATCGCCACCATCAGCTCGCGGCTGATCGTCAACAAGGCGTCGATGAAGATGCAGCACGGCCGCATCCAGGCGCTGATCGACACCCTGCGCGAAGCGGTCGAAGCGCGACACCCCAGCTGACACCACTTAGTGCGGCGTTGAGTCGCACTCGCCTATCCGTGTCATAGCCAAATTCTCAGGTGCCCGCGCGGTGGGCTTGCTAATCTAGCGGCGCCTGAATTTTTGCCATTACACGAGGCTCTACCATGACCGCTCCTATCGCTATCCGTCGACTCAACGCCGCTGACCAGGACTTCGCCCGTCATCTGGATCATCTGCTGAGCTGGGAAAGCGTGTCGGACGATGCGGTCAACCAGCGTGTGCTGGACATCATCCAGGCCGTGCGCGAGCGTGGCGATGCCGCCCTGGTCGAATTCACCCAGCGTTTCGATGGCCTGGACGTCGCCAGCATGGCCGAGCTGATCCTGCCACGCGCGCGCTTGGAGCTGGCGCTGA
>DASUOY010000463.1:0-3702 GCA_036276395.1 Pseudomonas sp. | reverse complement strand
GTTCAACCTGCTGGAGCTGCTCACCTGCCTGTATTACAGCGTGGTGACCTTTACCACCCTGGGCTACGGCGACCTGGTACCCATAGGTTTCGCCCGGGTGCTGGCGGCCTTCGAGGCCTTTACCGGCAGCTTTACCATGGCGCTGTTCGTGGTGGTGTTCGTTAAGAAGATGACGCGCTAAGTTCGCAGGGTTTTGGCGTAATCAGGCCGTCGCCCCCCTCGCGCAGCTGGGTGATACGCGCATCCTTGTCTGCCCACAATTGCGATACCCAATCCTGCACCCGCTGGCGAAACTGCGGGTCGTTCTCGTAGTCGCCCTGGCACAGCGCCGGATCCAGTTCACGGGTCTGGATATCCACTATGACCTTATCCACCTGGCCGCTGATCAGCTCCCAGAAGCCCGGAATGCGGCCGGCGGGGTAGACCAGGGTGACGTCCAGCACCTTGTCCAGTTGCTCGCCCAGGGTGGCGAGGACAAAGGCCACGCCGCCGGCCTTGGGCTTGAGCAGATGGCGATAGGGCGAGCCTTGCGCGGCCTGTTTGGCCGGGGTGAAGCGGGTGCCTTCCAGGTAGTTGACCACTGTTACCGGCAAGTCTTTGAACTTGGCGCAGGCGCGTTTGGTGATGGCCAGGTCTTGGCCCTTGAGCTCGGGGTGCTTGGCCAGAAACGCCTTGGAGTAACGGCGCATAAAGGGGTAATCCAGGGCCCAGAAGGCCAGGCCGAGCAGGGGCACCCAGAGCAGCTGCTGCTTGAGGAAGAACTTGAAGTAGGGCGTCTTGCGGTTGAACGCCTGGATCAGGGCGGGAATGTCCACCCAGCTCTGGTGGTTGCTGATCACCAGGTAGGAGGTGCTCTGGCGTAGTTCGGCGTTGCCGCGGATATCCCACTGGGTGGGCAGCAGGGCGGCGAAGATCAGCTTGTTGATTTCCGCCCAGCTTTCCGCCACCCCCATCACCCCGCGCGAACTGGCGGTCTTTAGCGCCTTGCCGGGCAGCAGGAACTTGCCCAGGGCGATCAGCAGCAAGGGGCCGATCAACAGCAGGGTGTTGAGCAGCAACAGCAGGATAACGCCCGTGGCGGTGAGCAGGCGGCGCATGGCAACTCCTTGTGGGCGCGAAAGCCCCGATGATAAGCAGTGCCGGCGCCGCTTCCAAGCCGGTGCCGGGGAGGGCTATCGACTACGCTTGGAAGACGCTTTTGGCCTTGGGCTGCAGCCATGTTGAAGTGCATCGCGGTGGCCGACCTGCGCGTCGGCATGTTTATCCACGAGTTCTGTGGCGCCTGGATGGATCACCCGTTCTGGCGCTCCAAGTTTCTCCTGCGCTCGGAGAAGGACCTGCAGCGCATCCGCGCCAGCAGCATCGGCGAGCTGTGGATAGATGTCAGCAAGGGCCTGGATGTAGCCGCCGGAGCCGCCAGCGTCAGCCGCGAGGAAGTTACCGCCAAGGTCGAGGAGCAGCTGCTGGCCGCCGCCCAGAGCGCAGCGCTGCCGCTCAGTTGCAGCCTGGAGGATGAGGTGCAGCGCGCCGCCAGGCTCTGCGAGCGCTCCAAGGCCGCGGTGATCAGCATGTTCGAGGATGCGCGCATGGGCCAGGCGCTGCAGTTCGAGCAGGCCAGCGAACTGGTCGAGGACATCTCCGCCTCGGTGCTGCGCCACCCCAATGCCCTGATCAGCCTGGCGCGGCTGAAGCATGCCGACGAATACACCTATATGCATTCGGTGGCGGTCTGCGCCCTGATGATCGCCCTGGCCCGCCAGCTCGGCCTGGACCCGGCCCAGGTGCGCGACGCCGGGCTGGCCGGACTGCTTCACGATATCGGCAAGATGGCGGTGCCGGGCGAGTTGCTGAACAAGCCGGGCAAGCTCACCGACAGCGAGTTCGCCTGCGTGCGCGACCATCCCGAGGCCGGCGCGCGGATGCTGCTGGCCAGCGGCCAGGTCAGCCCCCAGGTGCTCGACGTGTGCCTGCACCACCACGAAAAGGTCGATGGTAGCGGCTACCCCCATCGCCTGCCGGCCGAGCAGATCAGCCTGTTCGCGCGCATGGGGGCGATCTGCGACGTGTACGACGCCATCACCTCCAACCGCCCGTACAAGGCCGGCTGGGACCCGGCCGAATCGATCCGCAAGATGGCCGAATGGCAGGGCCACTTCGACGCCACTCTGTTCCAGGCCTTTGTCAAAACCGTGGGCATCTACCCCACAGGTTCCCTGGTGCGCCTGGCCAGCGGGCGCATCGGCGTGGTGCTGGAGCAGCAGGCCGGCTCCCTGCTGACGCCCAGGGTCAAGGTGTTCTTCTCGGCCAAGTCGAAGGCGCCGATTGCCCAGGAGGTGCTGGATCTTGGGCAACTGGCCGGGCGCGACAAGATAGTCGGGCGCGAGTCCGCCGCCGACTGGGGCTTTCGCCATACCGACGAGCTCTGGACCGGCTAGCCGCTTGACTGAACTGCAGAAAACTGCCTGTTACTTGACGCAAAGCCAGGCGCGTTTCTTGCTTGATGCACTGCTTTAGCGCACCCACCTAGAAGGTGCGTTACACAGGGTGAGGTAGTTATGACTGGAGTACTCAAACCGGGTGTGCGGCTGTTGGAGCGATTCAGCTTCGCGCGCAAGTTCCAACTGGTGTTTGTCTTGTTTGCCCTGCCGCTGGGGTTCTCGTTGTGGGTGATCAGCAACAGTTACCTGGAGCGGTTGCGTGGCATCGACCATGAGCTGCAAGGCATGCAGGCCCTGCAGGGCATGGCCGGCGTGCAGCAGGCGCTGATCGAGCAGCGCACCTTGCTGGCGCGCTGGAAGGGCACCGATACCGAGGCCCAGGCGCTGCTGCAACAGCGTGCCGGGCAGCTGGACGAGGCCCTGCAGGACCTGGCCACACCGCTGCAGGTCGAGCTGGTGAGCGAGCAGGCGCGCCAGCATTTCCAGGCTTTGCAGGCCGGGCGCGGTGAATTGAGCGTCGACGCCCTGGGCAAGCTGGCCTTGCCCGATGCCCTGGAGCGTTACCAAAAGACCCTGCTGGGCCTGCTGGCCCTGCGCGAACAGGTGGCCACCGACAGCGGCCTGATCCTCGATCCGCAGCTCGATACCTACCTGATGATGGAGCAGCTGACCTATATCCTGCCGCGCCTGCTGGAGCAGCTGGGCAGCTTCGCCAGTCAAGGTTATGGCGCGGTGGTGTCGCAGCACTTCACCCTGCAGAGCCGGGTGCTGATCCGCGATTTGCGGCGCAACCTGGACGAGTCGCGCAGCCAGCTGCTCAAGGCCCAGGCCACCCTCAAGCTGGAAGCGCCGCAAGCCATGCGCCAGTTGCAGCAGCCCTACGACGAGGCGCTGCAGGGCTATGAAAGCTTTCTCGCCGGGATCGACCGCGACATGTTCGAGGCCAGCCCCATGGCCCTCACGCCTGCGCAGTTCGTGCAGCGCATCGAGGTGTTGCAGGGCCAGTTGAGCGGCCTGCAACAGGCACTGCAGCAGCAGTTCGCAGCCAGCCTGGGCGACTACCGCAGCAAGGCGCTGACCCTGATGGTCGAGGTGGTCGGAGTGTTCAGCCTGCTTACCCTGTTGGCGCTCTATGTGCTGTTCTGCCTCAACGCCTCGATCCGCCGCAGCACCTCCGGCATCATCCAGGCCGCCGAAGGCCTGCGTGATGGCGACCTGCGCGTGCGCATGCAGGTGCACGGCGAAGACGACCTGGCCAGCATCG